>JALYGD010000056.1 GCA_030777265.1 Actinomycetota bacterium
CCGCGAAAGCAGGCTCTCGAGCGACAGCTCGGCAGCGTCCCATGCCGGGCGCGAGACGAAGAGCTGCGAGTGGTAGTACCCGCACGCCTCCTTACCCGACACATCCACCTCGGCACGTTCGAGTTCGTCGAGGGCGTACTGACGCTCTTCGGCCTTTGCGAAGCGGCGCTGCGGGAAGGTGCAGGTCGTCAGCTGCTCGGTCACGAGACCGTACCGAGACAATGTCTCGGCGATAGGCTCATAGGAGACCATGCGTAGCACGAACGCCACTACCCAAGGAGGTTCGGACGCATAGTCCAAGATGCGCTGGAAAGATCGCTGGGAGATGTAGCCGATACCGCCTGTAACAGTGATGAGATCCGCGCACGCGAGGGCGGCTTGAAGGTCTGGACTTGGCGCGGCGTTCTCGAGGTTTTCACCGAATCCCTCGTCCAGCAAGCCGACTTGGAGCGCGTAATGGACCGCGTTCGTGGCTAGGTCGACTCCTACCGACCGCGTCGCGCTGGGGCGTCGCCGAGTGGCGAAGAACGCGCGATCCAGGGCCGCGAGCTCCGAGCTCGTCAGGCCCGCTGTCTTCGGGGACGCATAGCGCTCGTACAGATCCTCGAGCGTCAACTCGTAGTTCAGCAGAGCGGAGTTGATGCCGTAGGAACAGCACAAGTCGAGAACTGTTGTCGGATGCCCCTCGCCTTGCGTTGCACGTCGCGCCTCCAGCAGCGCCCGGAACGTCCGCTGGGCGTGGTGAGGTATCTGATAGTTCAGCGGGCGCAACGTCCGGAAATAGGCGCGAGGATCCGAGCGATCATAGATGTCGTCGAAGCGTTCCTTCCCTGGCTTTACATGCCTACCTCCGGTTGCTGCGCGTTCGTGCATGGACGGCTCCTCCTTCGGATCCGGGCGTGGACAGGGCCGTGGCGATCGCAGTCAACAGGAAGCGCCCGACTCTGAAAAGTGGCCTCGTTCTCAACGATGCGTAACTAAGTCACTACTTCGAGCGATGCTGGTGGTCGTCTGGAAGCGAGGAGGAAGCGGTACGCGCTCGGCACTGAGGAAGGCAAGGCGCTCACTGGGCGGCCGGCCCGCATTTGTCGTGAGGGCTTGAGGGACGTTCCTCGTCAGCAAGCGCGGGTGCTGACGTTGCAGTCGACCACTACCTTTGGCCGGGAGCCGACTTATGGCCGCCACCCCGAATCAGGGTCCCGATCGATAGCTAATAGCGGAGAAACGATCCGCCCGACGCGGCCCTGCTCAGTACCGGACGAGACGAGTCGGATATTCGCGCATCAATTGAACGGCAACCCGTTGCGTCGTCACCAGATCCAAGGGGGATCGTCTCCGCGGACAGGCTCGAGCATGCTGTGGGGTAGAAAGCCTGCGGCGAGTCCTCGAACCAGCGCTTACCGGGAGGGTCAAGGGATGCGGGGCCTCGACCTCTCTGACGGCTTCTCCCGTAGGTCGCCCGCTCGGTCCCACCGCGTCTTTGACAGCGTGTACATCTGCCAGATGATGCACCGGTGGCTCCGGAGTCCAGCCGTGCTCCGCGATACCATGCGCCGGCGTGGAACAACGCTCGCTTGGCCTCATCATCATCCTGCTCGGGGTCCTCGCGATCGTCGCTGGCCTCATTATCTGGTCTGGCGGACTGTCGTGGTTCGGCCGGCTTCCCGGCGACATCCGCATCGAGGGCGAGCGCACGCGCGTCTACATCCCCATCGTCTCCATGATCGTCGTCTCGGTCGTCCTGACCATCCTGGTCAACCTCGTCGGCCGTTGGCTCTGACCGTCGCTGTACCGACCCGCCCTGCTGAGGACTGATGTCGGGAGTGCCGGCTGCCGGTGGCCGTGCGGTGGGGAAGGAGGACACCTGCAAGGACCCGCGTAGCGTTGCGGCAAGCCGACCCGTCGCATCCTCATAGACTGTTTCTCGCCGTGAGCCCGGCAGAATGGAGACGTCGTGAAGGTCATAGTCCCCGTCAAGCGCGTGCCGGACACGGCAGGCGACAAGGCGCTTGACCCCGACGACCACACCCTCGACCGGGAGAAGGTCGAGTCGATCCTCTGCCCGATGAACGAGTACGCCATCGAGGAAGCCTGTCGTCTGAAGGAGCAGCACGGAGCGGAAGTCAAAGTGCTGCTCGTCGGGCCGGAGAGCGCGCAATCGGTGGTTCGCAAGGCGCTGTCGTACGGCTTGGACGGTGCGGTGCAGGTGAGTGACGAGGCGCTGCACGGCTCCGACGCCATCGCCACCGCCAAGGCGATCGCGGCGGTCCTGCGGCAAGAGGAGTTCGACGTGGTCATCATGGGAGCACAGGCCACCGACGCTCGCACGTCCATCGTGCCTGCGGCGGTCGCGGAGCTGCTCGGCCTGCCATCTCTCACCTATGCCCGCCTCCTCGCGATCGACGGGGACCGGGTCGTCGTTCACCGTGAGACCGACGAGGGCTGGAACGTGGTCGAATCGACGCTGCCGGCGATCGTCTCGGTTGTCGAGTCGATCAACGAGCCGCGCTACCCCTCGTTCAAGGGCATCATGGCCGCGAAGTCGAAGCCGCTCGTGATGAAGTCGCTCGCGGATGTCAGGATGGACCGGAGCGAGGTCGGGCTCGAAAACGTTTGGGCGAGCATCGTCGACGCCCAACCCCGCCCGGGCAAGACAGCCGGGAAGAGGGTCGAAGACGACGGTACGGGTGAGGTCGGCGCGAAGGCCCTCGCCGACTGGCTCGTAGAGCAGAAGATCATCTGAGCCGAAGGGATCGAACATGACCGAGTCGGGCGCAGCGCCGGAGGCGCGGGCGGGCGCGACAGAACCGCGGGCGGCGCCCGAGGCGCGGGCGGGCGGGACAGAACTCCTCGTCCTCGTCGACCATGACCGCGGCGTGCCCCGGAAGGTCACGAACCAGATCCTGACGAAGGCCCGCGAGTTCGCGGCCGCGACGAAGGCGAACCTCGCGGCGGTCGCGTTCGGCCTTCACGCTTCGGAGTGCGCCGAGCGGCTCGGTGCCTTCGGGGCGCAGAAGCTCTACGTCTGGGAGGAGACTGCCGCCACGAACTATGTCACCCTGCCCATGGTGGATGCGCTGGAGCACATCTTCAGCGCATCCGGGGCACGCACGCTGCTGTTCCCCTCCTCGGACTTCCTCAAGGACGTCGCGTCCCGCCTCGCGGTGCGGCTCGAGGCGGGGATCATCGTCGATGCCTCCGACCTCGAGCTCTCCAACGGTGCCATCATCGTCACCAAGGAGGTCTTCGGCGGGGTGACCATCACGAGATCGCAGGTCACCGGGGATCGTCCAGCCTTGATCGGCGTCAATGCGAACGCCTTCGCGGCCGAGGAGAGTGGCGGTGACGTTCCGGAGATCGTGGAGCTCGAGATTGACCTTTCGCAAGAGGCTCAGCGCTCGCGGGTCGTTGATCGCGTCACACAGGTGGAGGGCCACCGGCCCGATGTCTCCGAAGCCGCCATCGTCGTGGCCGGCGGACGGGGCCTCGGAGAGGCCTCCGGGTTCGAGTTGCTCGGCGAGCTTGCTGACGTGCTGGGGGCGGGGCTCGGAGCGTCACGGGCCGCGGCGGACGCCGGATGGCTCCCACACCGGCATCAGATCGGGCAGACCGGCAAGACAGTCTCGCCGCAGCTCTACATCGGCTGCGGGATCTCAGGTGCCATCCAGCACCGCGCCGGGATGCAGACCTCGCAGCTCATCGTCGCCATCAACAAGGACGCCGAGGCCCCGATCTTTCAGATCGCCGACTTCGCGGTCGTCGGTGATCTCCACCGTGTCGTGCCGAAGCTCATCGAAGAGATTCGCAAGCGTCAGACCGAGTAGCGCCACGCGCTGAGGCTCGGCGCGTCCTCCAACGCCGCCCCGCAATCGAGGCGGCTCTTGCCGTCCCACAGCAGAGCAGGAAGGAGCAACTCCTAGGCTGCGCCCGACACGTCGGGGAAGGAGCCCTATGAACAGGCCCTGGGACCGGCGCAGCCCCCGCCAGCAACACCGGGTGCAGAGTCTTGTCCTCGGCCAGTGGATTCCGGCCGCTGCGGCCTTCAGCCCCTTCTGGGGCGCGTACTTCGCGGCAGCCAGGGTGGACCCGGAAACGGTCACCTCGCCGGAGCGACTGCGACAGCTCCCCCCGCTGCGTGAACGTGACATCCTCGACGCGGACGGTTACGGCAGCCCTGCCCTGCTCTTGCGCCCGAGCGAGGACCAGGTGAAATCGCGGGCGAGTCTGGCGACCCTCTGGCGCATCGCCCGGGGCATGCGGGGTGGGGGGACCGCTGCGAAGCGGCTCGCGCTGCTCAGGGAGTACAAGCCGGTCCACCTCCATCCGAGCGGTCGCGACGGTGGCCTCACCATCGCCTATTCGCGCAGCGATCTCGATCGCCTCCATCGTCTGGGTGCTCGAGCTGCCGGGGTGCTGGGACTCGACCACACGGACTATCTGGTTTCCGCCGTGCCCCCGGACGGCACGCTCGCCTTCTGGGGCGTCTACCATCTCGCGCTCGGTGCCTCCCTGCTCGCACTGCATCCGCGGGGTACCGGGCAAGGGCTCGGCGTCGTCGCGCCGGCGTTCCGTCTCGTACCGGCCACCGCCGTTGCAGTGCGCACCGAGGAGGCCATCCCCCTCGGTGAGACCCTGGCCCGCAGGATCGTGGACCTCGAACGGGTCAGGACGGTCGTGCTCGTGGGTCCCCCGCCGGCCCCCGCCGAGCGCGACCGGATCGCTGAGGCGTGGCGGGCAGCCGGGGCGGCGCCCGAGGCCCGCGTCGCGGCGCTGTGGGCGCCCCCCGGCGCGCGTGCCCTGTGGGCGGAATGCGTAGAAGGGGTGGCCGGGGGCGCTGGCCCAGGACTGCACACTTACCCCGACCTCGAGGTGGTCGAGCTGCTCGACCCCGCGACCGGCCGGCCCGTGTCGGCAGGTGGAGACCTCACCTACACCTCGGCAGGCTGGAATGGGACCGCTCTGATCCGCTATCAGACCGGGGACTATGCCGCCGGCCTCCTCGCCGACCCCTGCCCTGCTTGCGGCCGAACCGTGCCCCGGGTGCAGCCGGAGATCGCACCAGGGGCATGGGAGCCGGAGCTGCGCGGAGACGGGCATCCGGTGCGCGTGGACCTGCGAGGCGCGGCGGCCGCACTCACCGCCGACCCTGCCGTGGAGGCCTGGCTGGTCGAGGTACGGGGACCGACAAAGCGCCGCCCCGGCGATGAGTACGTCGTCATGCTGGCCGGTCAACTCGATTCGAACCGTCTCGTGGACCTCGACCGCCACCTCACCACGGCCGTGGGGCGCCCACCGCTCCAGCTCATCGTCGAGGATCGTGCGCTTGTCGAGGCGGACATCACGGACGTCGGCGGTGTCTTCATCGACGCTCGCTGACCGCGGCCTGCGCCGACATCAGCGGACGGGACAGCGGGACGAGGACCTGTCCGCCGGGACCGACGATCACCAGAGCGTGAAGCGCAGCGACATGCCGAGCCGGACGACGCCTCGTCGAGTTCCTCGCCGTTCAGGACGCCGGATCCATGATGTTCGGGAGGTGCGGCGCCGCTCGGTTTCATTCCCACCACTGCCACGCGCGTCCCTCCAGTTCCATGGCGGGACCGACCCCGTGCGCCACCGCGGCGACGATCGCCGCGGACGTGACGAGACGGGGCCCGGGGCGGTTGAAGTAGGCCGACCCGTCCGCGAACGCCACCCGGCTCCTCCTCACCGCCCGCAGATCCTTCCAGCCCGCGAGGGTGTCGAGAACCGCGCGTTCCTCGACGGCGCGGGCGAGGTCGTAACCGCAGGGGGCGACGAGTATCACATCAGGGTCGCAATCGCGGAGAGCCTCAGGCGGGATGATCTTCGAGCGGCTGCCATGACCAGCGAGGACCGGCAGAGCCCCTCCGAACTCGATCAACTCCGGGGTCCAGTGGCCGGCAGCCATCAGCGGGTCCGCCCATTCCAGCAGAGCCAGCCGCGGACGGCCCAGGTCGGTCAGGGTGCCGGCGAGATCATCCAACTCCGCCTGCAGCCGGGACACGAGCCCCTCGCCCGCCGCTCGATCGCCCAGCGCCTCCCCTATGCGGAGAACGTCGGCGAACACCTCCCCCAGCGTCATCGGGGACGAGGTGAGCACCTCCACCGTGCCATCGAGGTAGTCGTGCGCCGCCTCGATGACCTCCTCCTCCGCGACGGCGCACACCCTGCAGAGATCCTGGGTGATGATGAGGTCCGGGTCCGCAGCCCGCAGCGCGGTGGCGTCTGTCTCGTAGATCGAAAGCACCTGCTCGAGCAGGCCTACCACTTCGCGGTGGATCTCCCGCGACGTCCCCACCGGCTCCCGTCGCGGTCGGCTCACCACCGGAAGGCCCACGACCTGCGGGGGGAAGTCGCACTCGTGACTCCGCCCCACCAGATCGCCGCCGTGGCCCAGGGCAGCGACGATCTCCGTCGTCGAGGGGAGCAGTGACACGACCCGCATTGAGCCCACACACCTCAGCTCGTCAGCTGACTTCCGGAGTTCCGCGTCGGCGTGCCGGCGGGACCCTGAGCGTGGGGTCAGCTTTCGCAGGCGACGCCGTCTTTGTCGCCGTCAAGTCCGTGGGGATCTGACCCTACCGACTGGAAGTCCTTCTCCGCGACGTCGTCACAGTCGAGGTCCGGCGGGTGGGGCGGCACGCATGCTCCACCGTAGTTCGGGTCGCATCCCTCGGGCGGTGCAGGTGACTGCGGTACCCGGCGTGGTGGTGGGGCCGGTTTCGACAGCGCCGGCGCCAGGGCCCGCGCCGACGCTGACGCTGACGCTGGAGAACCGTCACTGTTGCAAGGCGGGCCCCACATGCCGCGGTTGGCGGCCCTGGCCTCCTCCTCCGCGGCGCGCATGAGGTCGATGTAGGCGTCGTTGGGCTCGTAGAGCACGGCGCGGGCGAAGCCCTGGCGTACGGCGACCTCATTGTAGAAGGCGCCCCGGTCGTTCCAGAGGTAGCGGAGGAAGCGGCCGAAGCGGTCGCGGTCTTCCTTGTCGGCCACGAGGTAGACGGCGGAACCGACCGGCAGGGTATGGTTGGCGAAGGCGGTAGCCTCCGGGCCCCAGCACTCGACGCCCCGCTGGGGGTGTTTGGTCTCGGGGCTGTCGATTTCCAGGACCCTGATCTGGTGGGTGGCTGCCGCTGCCAGTGGCCCGCGCGGCTGGTCGATCCGGACCCACAGCGTGTCGCCGTCCACGATGCGCTCAACCACGCCGGCCTGGGCTCCGGCCGGAACACCGTGCGGCGGTGCGGGCTGGGCGGGCTCGGGCGCAGGGCTCGGCGGCGGCGTCGAGCTGGGGAGGGCGTCCGGAGCAGGCAGGACGCAGCCCGCCATCACCGTGACGAAGCTCGCGGCCAGGGCGCTAGCCACAACCCTTCGCGTCGCTAGGCGTGGCCAGATGACGCGTCCGCGGACGAGCCCCCGCACCGCCACGAGAGCGCCGGCAGGACGGAGCAGGATCAGGCGGTCACTCACCGTCGGCGTTCCTGGTCAGAAGCGATCAGCAGCACGGGAACAAGCTCCAACGGGTGGATCCAGGCGCTGTGGGAACCGGGATCGGTCGCACCTCCTCCGGTCTCCCCAAAGCGAGCTGGGTGCCATCGCGAGAGGTATCGGCCGGGGCTGCTGAGAGCTTGAGGCTGTGACGGACCATCCGGCGCTGCGCAGTCAGCATGGGAGCCCCATTGACAGCCGACGGGCTCGCCTTCCGCCGATACCGTGGGTTGGACCGCGTACGACCGGATGCAGATGATCTACCTCGACCACGCGGCGACGACCGTGCCGCGCGACGAGACACGTGCTGCGCTTGCCTGCTGGCTTGATCCGCAGGCCGGGCTGGGCAACGCCTCCTCCGCGCACGCCGCCGGCCGGCGAGCCCGCCGCGTGGTCGAGGAAGCACGTGAGCAGATCGCGGTCGCGCTCGGGGCCTCCCCGAACGACATCGTGTTCACCTGCGGTGGCACCGAGGCGGACAACCTGGCGGTGAAGGGGCTCGCACGGGCTGCGGCGCGGCGAGGACGTCGCCACCTCGTCACGTCCGCTGTCGAGCACCCCGCCGTGCTCGACAGCGCCCGCTGGCTTGCGGAACACGAGGGCTTCACGCTGACCATCGTCCCTCCGCAGCAGGACGGCCGGGTGGACGTGGAACAGGTGCTGGCGGCGGTCCGGGACGATACCGGCGTGGTGTCGCTCATGGCGGCCAACAACGAACTTGGCGCCATCAACGACATCGCCACTCTCGGCGCGGCGCTGCGCGAGCATGGTGTCGCCTGCCATGTCGACGCGGTGCAGGCCTATGCCTCGCTCGACGTGGACGTGGCTACGTGGCCGATCGACGCGCTCGCGCTGTCAGCCCACAAGTTCGGCGGCCCTGGTGGGGTCGGTATCGCCTACCTGCGCCGAGGCGTACCCGTCGTTCCCCTGTTGCATGGGGGAGGCCAGGACCGCGGCGTGCGCTCGGGCACCTTCGCGGCCGCGCTCGACGCCGCCTGTGCCGCCGCCGCGACCGCTGCAGCGGCCGGCCGGTCCAACTTGCGGGTGCAAATGGGCGACCTCGCCGACCGACTTGCCGCCGGGTTCGTCGAGGTCGGCGGTGTGCGGCGCAACGGTCCCACCGAACCCGACTGGCGCCTCCCCTCGCACGTCCACGTGTCGGTGCAAGGGGTCGACGCCGAAGCCCTGCTTTTCGCCCTCGATCAGGCCGGACTCTGCGTGTCGACCGGGTCGGCGTGCCACTCGGGCGCGAACCGTGCCAGCCATGTCCTGGTCGCCACCGGCCTCGACGACCTCGCCTCGGTCCGTGCGTCACTCGGTTGGACGTCGACGAGCGAGGAGGTCGACGCCGCGGTCGAGATCTTCGCCGAGGCGGTCCGCAAGCTCCGCGCTGTCGGCGGAGGAGGGGTGAGATGAAGGTTCTCGTGGCGATGAGCGGCGGGGTCGACTCGGCCGTCGCCGCGGCGCTGCTCCACGACGAGGGTCACCACGTCACGGGTGTGCACCTCAAACTCGCCGACGTCCCACTCGACGAGCAGGTGCCCGGCCAAGGCTGCTGCACCCTCGACGACGCCCAGGACGCACGCCGCGTCGCGCAGGTACTCGACATCCCCTTCTACGTTTGGGACCTCACCGAAGTGTTCGCCAGGGAGGTCGAGGAGCCCTTCGCCGCCGCGTATTCGCGCGGCCGGACCCCGAACCCGTGCATCGCCTGCAACCGAGATGTGAAGTACGCGGCGCTGCTCGCCCGCGCACGGGCGCTCGGGTTCGACGCGCTCGCCACCGGCCATCACGTGCGCCGTCGTCGCGCCGACGGCGCCTGGCGGCTGATGCGGGCGGTCGACCGGGCGAAGGACCAGACCTACGTGCTCTACGTCGCCACCCAGGAGCAGCTGGCCCACTCGCTCTTCCCCGCCGGGGAGCTCGCGAAGGAGGAGGTGCGTGGGGAGGCGCAACGGCGCGGGTTGCGCGTCGCCCGCAAACCTGATTCCTACGACGTCTGCTTCGTCCCCGGCGGCGACGCCGGCTCCTACCTCGGTGCCCGCCTGGCAGCTGTTCCCGGCCCGATCATCGACCTCGGCGGGCAGGTCCTCGGCACCCACGACGGCATCTGGCGCTACACGATCGGCCAGCGCCGCCGCCTGGGGCTGGGCAGCCACGAGCGCCGCTACGTCGTGGCGCTCGATCACCAACGGAACAGCGTGCTGGTCGGTCCCAGGGCAGCGCTCGAATGCTCGTGGATCGACCTCGCCGAGGTGCGCTGGGTCAGCGGCCAGGCCCCGCTCGTCCCCGTGACCGCCCAGATCCGGGCCCATTCCGACCCCGTACCAGCGAGCCTGTGCCGACAGGGGAGTCGGTGGCGCGCGAGCTTCGAACCTCCCATCGAGGGCGTCGCGGAAGGCCAGGCATGCGTGTTCTACTCGGCGCAGGACGGGGAGGAGTGTCTCGGTGGCGGGACGATCGTCGGTGCCGAGCGACCGGCCGTGGCCGTGTGAGCGGCGCTCCATGGGAGCGATGCGAGAGGAGCCGTCTTAGGTCCTAAGACGGCGACGGTGGTGGTCGTGGAGACCCCGCTCACGGCGAGCGTCGGCGAGGCTGCCGAGCGTAAGATAGACGCAGACCGAACACCCGGAAGGCGGGTACGTGACAGACGTGGAGCTGACCGAGCTCGAGACCATCAGGAAGTTCTCCATCGCGACCCGTGGGGCGACCGCGCCAGTAGAGGAGGTCCTCGGAGCCCTCCGTGCTGACCTCGATGCGCTGACGCAAGACTTGTCACAGCCTCAGGCGATCGCGGCGGCGTCGGAAGCGCCGAGGTCGACGCGGGCGGAGGCGCCGACTCAAATGAAGAGAGCGACGAAGCAGGCCTCACGACAGAGCGCCACCACGAAGAACAGGACCGGTGGGCGGAGTGGAGGCCGCAAGCGGTCCAGAGTGGGGTGAGGTAGCCGTGTTCCCGTCCTCCCTCGAGGAGGCTCGGCTTCGTCACGACGAGCTGGCCCGCGACATCCACGAGGCGAACTACCGCTACTACGTCCTGTCGGATCCTGCCCTGACGGACGCTCGCTACGACGAGCTTCTGCGGGAGCTCGCCGCCCTCGAGGAGGCCTATCCCGAGCTGCGCACGCCCTCGTCACCCACCCAGCAGGCCGGGACCGCACGCGACACCGCCTTCGTCGAACATCGGCACCTCGAGCAGATGCTCTCGCTCGACAACGTCTTCGATGTCGACGAGCTGATGGCCTGGAGTCAGCGTGTGGAGCGGGGGCTGGGCCGGTTCCCCCGCTGCGTGTGCGAGCTGAAGGTGGACGGGGTTGCCATCTCCCTGACCTACCGCCATGGGGTACTCGCGGTCGCGGCGACCCGCGGGGACGGTTTGATCGGCGAGGACGTCACCCACCAGGTACGCACCATCCGCAACGTCCCCTACCGGCTCGCCATCCCCGATCCTCCCGCCGTGGTCGAGATACGAGGCGAGGTGTACTTTCCCCTCGCCTCCTTCGAGCGCATGAATGCCGAGCGCATAGCCCGTGGGGAGCCTGCCTTCGCGAACCCCCGCAACGCCGCATCGGGCGCGCTGCGGCAGAAGGACCCCGCGATCACCGCCACGCGGCCGCTCGCGGTTCTCTGCCACGGCCTCGGGCCCTACAAGGGCATCACCTTCACCATGCACTCCGAGACCCTGGCTTGGATGCAGCAGTCGGGACTGCAGGTCGCCGACGAGACCGAGAACGCCTCTGACCTCGCTGCCGTCGTTGACTATGTCGAGCGTTGGGTCGGGAAACGCCACGAGCCCCCGTACGAGAGCGACGGCGTGGTCGTGAAGGTCGACAGCCTCACAGAGCGGGCAGAGCTCGGGGCGACGGCGCGCGCCCCACGCTGGGCCGTCGCCTACAAGTTCCCCCCGGTGGAACGTGAGACGCGGCTGCGGGAAATCCAGGTCAACGTCGGGCGTACCGGCAAGATCACGCCCTTCGCCGTGCTCGATCCGGTCACGGTCGGAGGGGTGACGGTGAGCATGGCGACACTGCACAACGAGGACCAGGTTGCGGCGAAGGACGTTCGTCCGGGTGACATGGTCATCGTGCGACGCGCCGGTGACGTCATCCCCGAGATCGTCGGCCCCGTGCTCTCGAAGCGCCCATCTGACGCGGACCCGTGGCGCATGCCCGAAGGCTGCCCGTTCTGTGGCACGAAGCTCGATCGTCCGGTCGCTGAGGCGAACACCTTCTGCCCCAACATCGACTGTCCACAGCGCCTGTGGGGCTCGCTCGAGCATTTCGCCAGCCGAGGCGCCATGGACATCGAGGGGCTGGGGGAGGAGACCGCGAAGTTGCTGCTCGACGCAGGGCTCGTCGCCGATCTCGTCGACCTCTTCGACCTCACCGAGGAGCAGCTGCTCGAGTTGCCCGGGTTCGCCGAGAAGAAGGCTCGGAGCCTGATGGTCGCCATCGCGGCGGCGAAGTCCCGGCCTCTCGACCGCCTGCTCGTAGCGCTCAACGTTCGTCACGTGGGGCCGACGGTTGCCAAGACCCTTGCCCGGCATTTCGGCTCCATCGACGCGCTCATGGGCGCGACCGAGGAGCAGATCGCCGCGGCGTCGGAGATCGGGCCGGTCATCGCGCACACGTTGAAGTCGTTCTTCGCGGTAGAGCGCAACCGGCGTCTGGTCGAGCGTCTGAAGTCGGCAGGGGTGAACACCGAGGCCGAACGCGGCCGAGACGCGGACCTGCTGGCAGGGTGGACGATCGTCCTGACTGGTGCCTTCGATGGCCTCAGCCGGGACGAGGCGACTGAGGCGCTCGAGTCACGGGGCGCGAAGGTGACATCGAGTGTGTCGAGGCGGACCTCGATCGTGGTCGCGGGGGAGAGCCCGGGGTCGAAGCTTCACAAGGCACAGGAGCTCGGCGTGCCGGTCATCGACGAGGCCGGGCTCGTTCGGCTGCTGCAGAGCGGCCGACTACCCGAAACCTCCCGCGCCTAGCCGACTGGGCCAGGACCGTCATGGGCGGGGCCTTCGACAGCGCTGGAGGGCGAACCTCCGGCCAGGCCCCGAAGCCGTCCGGCCGGTCTCGGAGGGCGTTGGCGCGGGGCGACGACACATGACTCGCCAGGTTGGCCGGAGCGGCTCAGGCGCCGGAGATGGTGTCGATGCAGGCGTCGACGAAGCCGTCGGCGTCGACCGAGGTCACCACCTCGGCGGACGTGCCGTTCACCGGGTCGATGAAGGTTCGAACCATGCCGTCGTGGATGGCGACAGTAATGGGCAGCTCCTCGACCGTGACGAAGCGACGATCGACGAGGCACGCCACCGTCAGCGGGTCGTGCAGCGTCGCGACCTGGTCCGGCACGCGTAGGTCGCCCTTGCGCCTCAGCACCTCCGCCCAGCGATCAGTCAGCCACGCCAGGGATTGACACAGCGCGTCGCCACTGCGAAGCAGCTCGAGGTGCCGTCGCGTCACGATCGCGTCCAACGTCACGTTGCAGGGGACGTAGAGCAGCGGAAGGTGAGCATTCAGCGAACGCACGGCATTGTGCTGGTCGACGTTGAGGTTGTGGTCACGCGAAGGTGGGACACGCGTCCCGTCCGCGCGCGGCCCGAACACCCCGCCCATGACCGCCATCTTCGCGACCCGCTCCGAGAAGCGCGCATCGCGGTCGAGAGCCGCGGCGACGTTCGTCTGCGCCCCAATGGCGGCAACATGGATCGCCCGTTCAGCTCGAACCGCCTCGGCGGTCTCCTCGAGCAGCAGGCTGACTCCGTCCCGTCGCGACAACTCGGGCTGCTCACCTGGTTCGAGCAGGCCTTCGCCTTCGTGGCCCATCCAGGCCGCGCGGGTACCTGCTCTGGGCGGGACCGTGCGCCCGGCTGCGACCTCGACATCGGGCCGACCGGCCAGTCCCAGGAGCTTGCGTGCGATGTGCCCACGGCGCCGCACGTCGCCGGAGACCGTCGTGACGGCGACGAGGTCGACGAGCGGGTGACGCAGCGCGAACGCGAGCGCGAACGCGTCGTCGACGTCCGTGCCGATGTCCGTGTCGAGGATGAGTT
>JALYGD010000057.1 GCA_030777265.1 Actinomycetota bacterium
AGGAGATCCCGGCGAACTCGCAGGCGGTGAGGGTGTCGACCGCGAGCCGGACGATCTCCTCGAGTGTCGGTTGCAGGCCGTCGTGGGAGGCGAGGGTGCGAGCCACCGTGCCGAGGACCTCCGCGACTTGCACCACCTCGTCGGCCGAATGAGCCACCGGCGAGAAGATAGACGCCGAAATGTCCGACGCCGATTCGCGTGACGTCGATGGGGCGCAAGCCACTGCGGGAGCCCACAGAGCGTATGGATCACGTAACCGTCTGAACGGATCGTCCTGCTGGTTCGGCTTGGGAGGGAAGCGGGTAGCGGGTTGTTCGGTTCGGCCGGCAGTGCTGGGGGGTTAAGCAGCCAGCGTCGGGCCTGCCGGTCGAGCCCTTGAAAGTGAGGACGCCAACGCTCACCTCGGCATTCTCCTCAGCAAGACTTCGTCGCTCTCTCACGAGCGCCCTGGGCTGGTGTCGCAGCTTGTGACTGCGGGTACGAGACAGCCGAAGCAGGGGAAGAATCCCGAGGCGATCAGGCATGGCGTCCGGTCGAGTACAGGGTCGCGCCAAGAACCCCCCCTACGAAGGAGAAGCATTGACTACGCAGACCAACCGCGGTCGAGTCGAACTCGAGCACCCGAGCGGGACCCGACCGGCCGTCAGGACCAGTTCTCAGTCCTCCTCGCCAGCGTCATTTTCGTCATCGTTGTCGGCTACTCGGGCGACGACTCACTCGACACCCGGAGCATCTGGACACTCGTGACCATCCTGGCTTCGGCCGACATGCAGCCGGGGCATCGCCAAGGCGAGCTCGTACGAGCACCGCTCGGACATCGACGTAAACACGCGGTCGGAGGCGAGGACCCGCTAGCTGTGCATCAGTGATGACCGACCAGCCGCAAACCAGCAGCTCGGAGCTTGCCGTAGATGCAGGGGCTCCAAGGGACGTCGAGGAGACGTCGGTCGACGCGGGCTCCCACTCACAACGGCTCACGGCTCAGGAATGTACCAAGTATGACAACCGAACCGACGACCAGAGAGGTGAAGGCACTGTGGAGAATGATGATCTGAAGGAGAGGATCCACGCTCTGGAAACAGCGCTGGCGACCCAGACAGCCACGACGGCTGGCATGGAAGCCACCAACGCCGCGACCACCGCTGGCCTGCAAGCCGCTCAGGCTGCTGCTCAGGCCGGGACCTGGGCCGTCATGGTCGCAGGCAGCGCGAGCCTGATCGTGGGCACGCTCTTGGGCATGGCCATCGCCAAGACCAAGAGCTGACCAGCTTTTCGGAGGTGCCGGTTCTGTCACCGGCAGCCTCGTCCACCCTTCCGCGTGATGGAAGCAGCAGGCGCTCCGTCTGCGGTCCACGTTGACTCTCTGACAGGCGCCGCCGAGACGGCCTCGGAGCGCCGAAGCTCCGACTGCTCGGGTCACGGCAGGGTAGAGAAGACCAAAGGACCCTCTTCATCCGTCGTCAAAGAGGGGGTGCATTGAGTCGTCGCCACTGCTGCTGGGACCTTCTTCAGTACACAGCGAACCAACAACGTTTAGCCGTCTCCCAATAGGAGGGTCAGTGAAGTTCATTCTTGATGTGACATTGCAAAAGCTCGACTATGACGAAGATCCTGCGGAAGTAGGAGAGCGCTTGATGGCCATTCTGACGAATACCCAAGTCCACGGCGTCGAAAATGTGAACGGGATCGAAGTGAGTAGTGAGGCTGGGGAGCAGCAGCCCCACGAGAAGGGAAGCGGCGTAAATCCCTAGTAAAAGGTCCTTGCCCTGGCATCGCAAGCTGCGCACCAATGCTCGACTTGTTGCACTCCTGCCCTCTCCCGTAGGGGCGAAGATCGAGGTGCGATAGACCCGTGGTCACACCATCTCACCGGAAGAAGTGGTTGGCGCGCCGTGGCCCCATTATATTGGACGGTACATCGACATGGTGCCAATCGATTGAGGCACTCGGGACACGGAGTCGGCGGTCGGCGCCCGCAGCGTCACTTGGCGTTCGAATGATCCGGTCCGGCAACTCGCTGGCGTGCTTCATGTCGCCGCTTCGCCGGTACCCTCGGCCAGACCGCTATCGCCTGCGGGGTGAGAGCAGAACATGCTTGGAGGAGAGGATGCGACGACATCTGAGCGGTGGGCATCGCCCAGGACTCCCGGCAGATGGGCGCGGTCAGTGTGGCTAACTGACAGTTCCGTCGCAACCACCGGTGACGCCTACGGACGTCCGGCGTGAAAGGCTCACGGCTATCCCCTCGGTTTCGTCGTAGTGCCACCGCCGTCGGGCTGAGCGGGGCCGGCCTCTTGGCCTACCAGGTAGCCAAGTTCAAGCGAGCGACAAGGCAGCGCCTCCATATAACCGGGGCCCCGGCGCCGGGTAGCCCCGAGTTCTCTAGTCTGGTCGCCGCCATGGCCGGCACGCCCCAGCGCGACGGCAACCGGGTCCGGATCATGCACAACGGCATAACCCTGGAGGTGATGCTCGAGGCCATCTCCTCGGCGAGGGAGACGATCAACTTCTCCTCCTACATCTACTGGCCAGGGCCAACAGCCGACCGCTTCAGCGCGGCGCTCATCGAGCGGGCGACGGCTGGGGTTGAGGTCAACCTGGTCCTCGATGGCTACGGGTCGGCCAAGCTCGATGGTGAACACCTGGATCGGCTGGAGCGCTCGCAGATCGACGTCTCCATCTTCCGGCCGCCGAGCTGGTACAAGGTCAAGAGCCTGAACAACCGCATGCACCGTCGCATCCTCGTGGTGGACGGCACGCTGGCGTTCGCTGGAGGCGTGGGTATTGCCGACGTCTGGACCGGCGATGCGGAGGATCCCGAGCACTGGCGAGAGACTCACCTGCGCATCGAGGGGCCGGCCGTCCTGGACATCTTCGGTGCCTTCCTCGAGAACTGGACTGAGGCCACTGGAAGGCTCCTTACTGGCAAGCACATCCCGCGCCCTGTTGCATTCGAGGACGGGGTTCCGCTCCACGTGACGAGCAGCACACCTACTGGGGGAGCGACAGTTCAGACCCAACTCTTCTACTCGGCCATCGCCGGGGCCACAGATCGGCTGTGGCTTACCACGGCGTATTTCGCTCCCGACCGATCCTTCGAGGATGTCCTCTGCGAGGCCTCACGGCGAGGGGTAGACGTCCGTATCCTCGTCAACGGGCAACAGGTCGATAAGGAGGTCGCACGCCTGGCAGGACAACGCTCTTACGGCAAGCTGATGGAGTCCGGCGTCAGGATCTTCGAGTACGACCAGACCATGCTGCACGCCAAGGTCCTGTTGGTCGACGACGGTTGGGCGAATGTGGGATCGGGGAACTTCGACAGCCGCTCATTTGACCTCGACCTCGAGATGAACATGGCTGTGGTCGACCCGGGCCTGGTGAAAGAACTGAACGAGCACTTCCTCGAGGACCTCGACGTGTCGAGGGAAATCGACCCCGGGGTTTGGAGGAGGCGACGCCTGTTCAAGCGGGCCTCCGAGTACGCCACCGAGATCGTCCGACAGTCCCTGTGAACGATAGGCTTCGATGCACTACTGCGCTGCTGCGGAGCTTTGAGGGGCCGTGAGCGGTGGTCGGCCCCGTGGACGGTTTACTGGTCGACCCTTACGGACAACCACCTGCCAGGCCAATTTTCGCTGCGGTCCGCGGTCGCTGGAGACTGCTCAGCGCTCGCCCCGGCCCCGGAGGCTCTAACCGTGCGATGGCGGTGGGGGGCCTGTAGACCGCAAAGCAGAGGGGTGCCGACAACACGCGCCCCGCCCCGCGTGATCGGCCGCTGAGCCTTCAATCGACGAGGACGAAGCAAGGAGCCCTTGCGCGATCCCCTGCCGACGACGGTCGCTACCAGGGCGTCCCTCAGCGTTGCCGACTCGCTCCGTTCGACCACCCATGCTCGGTCCTCCGTTTGCCTCAGTGGCCGGTGGCCGAAGTCTCCATGTCGAGTGCACGTCCGTCCCACACCCCTGTGACCGGGAAGCTAGGGGCAATCCGTAGCCCGGCGAGCTGGCGGAGGTGGCCCAACCTGACAACATTCGAGGCCGGACGAAACCTCGACCTTCGTGGATCAGACTCCCGTCGAACTCGCCGAAACTTTCGCTGAGGTCGCCCTCGCTCTCCTCGGCGAGGAACGACGTCGAGGCCACCCTCAACAGGATTACCAAACTGGCGGTCGAGACCATCGACTGCGCCAGGCCATGAACACCATCGGTGATGATCGGCTGTCGGAAGATCGTCCGGACAAGCTGCGTGCGGTGGGCCAGCTTCCTCGAGAGACCAGCCAACGACCTGCTGTCCTTGCGCGACTTGACCGTCAGCGACCTCCATTACGCACTCCCTGAAAAGTGCCTCATCCCACGCGAGATCCCGACCTCACCAGCGGCCTAGTTCCGCATCGAGAGTCACCGCGAACACCACCACGAACAGACGAGTGCATTGCGGCCGGAGGGATCCCGGCCGTGATGCGGGCCACCACCCTCAAGGCGTCCCCCGCCGCTCTCGGCGGGCTGATCGCCTACTACGCCGGCCTGGCCACCGACCAGGCCCGCCGGGACGGCGTCGCCCGGGGGCCCATCGACTACTACCTCGACCCGGCCGAGCCGCCGGGGCGGTGGTGGGGAGGCGGCTGCGCCGCTCTTAGCCTGGGCGACGAGGTCCGGGCCGAGCAGCTGGAGGCGCTGCTGGTCGCCCGCCACCCCGGCACCGGCGCTCGCCTGGGCCGGGGCTTCGGCACCAAGTCGGCCCGGGCCTTCGACGCCACCTTCTCGGCCCCCAAGAGCGTGTCGGTGCTGTGGGCGCTGTCGACGGACCCCTTCATACGGGCCGAGGTGCTGGCCGCCCACGACACCGCGGTGATGGCGGCGCTGGAGTGGTTCGAGCAGCACGGAGCGGTGACCCGGCGAGGCACCAACGGCGTGGACCAGGTCGACACCCAGGGAGTGGTGGTGGCGGTGTTCCGCCAGCACACCAGCCGCTGCGCCGATCCCCACCTGCACACCCACGCCATCGTGGTGGCCAAGGTCCAGGACCCCAGCGGCAAGTGGCTCTCCCTCGATGCCCGGTTCCTGAAGCGCCAGCAGCGCTCCATCGGCTGGATCTACGCCACGGCCCTGCGGGCCGAGCTGAGCGCCCGCCTGGGGCTGTCCTGGGGACCGCTCACCGAGGGCCACCGCGACATCGAGGGCATCCCGGCGCCGGTACTCGAGGAGTTCTCCCAGCGCTCCGAGCAGGTGGAGGCCCGCCTGGCCGAGTCGGTGGCCGACTGGGTGGAGGGCCACGACGGCGCCGAACCCGATCCCCGCACCCTCTACCGCCTGGAGCGCCAGGCCGTGCTGGACAGCCGGCCGGACAAGGAACCCATCGGCGACGCCGAGGCCCTGCGGGCGTCGTGGTGCCGGCGGGCGGCCGAGCTCGGCGTCGAGGCGCTGGAGCTCCCGGCGGGCCAGGCAATCCTTCCAGGAACGGCCTCCATTGACCGGGAGGCGATCGTGGCCCGGGCTCTCGCTCAGGTGGCGGCGCAGTCGTCGACCTGGCTGGCCGCCGACCTGGCCCGGGAGATCGCCACCCTGGTGCCGGCCGATGCCACCGCCTCGGCGGCCGAGGTGGTGGCCCTGGTCGACGAGCTGGCCGAAGACGCCGCCGGGCGCTGCGTGGAGCTGCACCGGCCGGCGCCGGCGGGAGCGGCCTGCCGCCGCGACGGGCGACCGTTCAGCGAGCATGTGGTGGACCGCCAGCTGACCACCTCGGCGGTGTGGGACCAGGAGGCCCGGCTGCTGGCCTGGGGCGGCGCGGCTGCGGGACAGGAGATCGCCGGGCCGCAGCACGGCGACGCCCAGGTCGAAGTGGCCCGGGCGGTGGCCGGGACGCAGCGCCTGGTGCTGGTGGTCGGCCCCGCCGGCGCCGGCAAGACCACCACCCTCGGCCAGGCCGCTCGGCTGCTGGCCGACCAGGGCCGCCCGGTGCTCGGCCTCGCCCCGTCGGGCA
>JALYGD010000058.1 GCA_030777265.1 Actinomycetota bacterium
TTGCGACCGACGGCGACGCAGGCAGCGACCGGCCCGCGGGGCTGATCGCCGAGGCCGAGGTCCGCGTGTTGGAGTCGTACTCGGACCTGGTCGTCCCGCACTCGACGACCGAAGGGTCTGCCGTCCCCGCTTCAGCTGGCGCGGGAACCAGCGGCTGCCCGTAACCTCCGTAGCGCGGCCAGCGAGGCCCCGGCAAGGCCCACGAGAAGTGGCAGGCCGGGCCGACTTCGGAGCTCGAACAGGCGGGTGTAGGGGCTGACAGGGAGGGCGGGGCGAAAGTCGCCTGTGCTCGTACCCGGCCCGCTGCTGGGCTCGAACAGTATGTCGCCGTCGGCGGGGCGGTCCGTTCGCTGCCGTTCGAACGCCTTCCCCCGGAGCAGTAGCCAGTCCGTCATCGTTGCGCTGAGCTTGTGCTGGAGGGCCAAGAGCTTGGCAGCACCTCCCACGTAGATGTCGCGCCGCGGATGCTCGGCCGCGAAGGCAATCGCTTCCGTCACCGCCCGTGGTTCGTAGACCGGGGGGACGGGCGCTGCCATCGCCCCCAGCTTCGAGCGAGCATGCGCGAAGAAGGGCGTGTTGATGGATGCGGGAAGGACCGTGGTTATCGCAACGTCGCGACCGGCATGCCGTAGCTCTAATCTGAGGGCGTCGTCGAAGGCGTTGACGGCCGCCTTGCTAGCCGAGTAGGGCGCCTGCAGAGGGAACGGCCGCACCCCGGCAATAGACGAGATGTTGATGATCGCCCCGCCGCTGGTCACGAGGTGGGGCAGGGCGGCCTTCATACCGTAGATGTACCCCAGGAGGTCGACCTGGAGCACCCGCTCGAGCTCGTCGATCTCGGCGTCCTCCACGCGGGAGTACAGCGAGACCGCGGCGCCGTTGACCCAGGTGTCCATCCGTCCGAAGGCCTCCACCGCTTCCGAGGCCAGGTCGTGCACCTGCTGCCATGAGGTGACATCCGTCGGCACTACGACGCACTCGCCGCCCCCTGCGCGGATCTCGTCGGCGACCGCCTTCAGCGCCTCCTGGTTGCGGGCAGCCAGCACCACGCGGGCGCCCCGCTCGGCCAGCAGCAGCGCGGTCTCCCGCCCGATACCCGACGAAGCCCCGGTCACGACGACAACCTGTTCGCTGAGCGGTCTCACCTGGCGACTTCCGTCGCCGTCTTAGGAGGCCTAAGACGGCTCCTCTCGCGTCGCTCCTGCCGGAGCGCCGCTCACCTGTCTTCCTGACTTTGGCCTGACTGCGGTTCCCGGCTTCGCTTCGAGCCGCCAGGGCACCTCACCGGCTACGATCGTGCCACGTCGTCATGCGACCACCGGACGTGGTCCGACGAGCGGCGTCACCGGCGAGGCGTCACTGGCCGCTGTCGGACGGGACGCCGGGGCGCTGACCGACCCCAGTGGCCACCTCCCGTTCCCTGAACGTCCCGCCCGCCTGTGGGCGCAGCGGCGGCGTGTCCATCGCTCCACCCTCCCGCATGCCCTCGAGCATCTCGCGCACTGCTTCCAGAGAGCTGCGAGTGGGCTCCCACCCCAACTCGGAGCGGGCACGGGTCGTGTCCATGATGGGAAGGCTGAGGGCGAGATCGACGAGCGTGGGGCTGGCCGGGATCAGGTGGAGGTACCAGGCGGCGGCTACCGCGGTCCTCACCGCCTGGACGGGGAGCTTGACCGGTCGCGCCCCGAGGAGCTCACCGAGGGTGCGAGGGTCGAGGACCGGGTCGGCGGCGATGTTGAAGGCGCCGCGAACTGGCCGCAGGATCGCCAGCCGGTAGGCCTCTGCCGCGTCGAGGGTGTGCAGGGCCTGGAGCCGCAGCCCGGGCAGGTCGGGGACGATCGGCACGAGCGAGGAGCGCACCAGTGGGTTGGGCAGCAGCGGCCCGGCGAAGAGGCGCCGCTGCTCTGATGCTGACTCTCGCTTGAAGATGAAGCCGGGGCGAAGACGCACCACGCGGATGTCTGGATGGTCGCGCTCGAAGGTGTCGAGCACGCGTTCGAGGTAGGACTTCTCCCGCCCGTAGGCGGCGGTTGGCAGGGCGTGGGTGGGCCAGGATTCGTCGACCGGCCGGTCCTGGGGGCCGGGGGAGTAGGCGCCGATCGAGGAGGCGTAGACCAGAGCGGGGACGGCGGCTTCGGCGACCGCTTGGAAGACCCGGATGCTGCCGAGGACGTTGTTGCGCCAGGTGGCCACCGCGTTGTGGGTGGGCTGGAACATCCACTGCAGATGGACGACGGCATCAGCGCCCCGGAAGTGAGCCACGAGATCGTCGCTCCGGGTGTCTGCCTGTGCCCACGTGGTCTTGGTCGGCTGCCACGCCGGGACGCGCCGGGCCAGGCCGAGGATCGAGCTGACTTCCGCCTCGCGGCCGAGCACCTCGACGAGGCTGGTACCGACGTTGCCGGTGGCTCCCGTTATCACCACTCGCATCCCTGCCATCCTGCTCCCGTTCGTCGGCTTCCCCCCATCGAAGATGAACCGACGTCTGGATGTGCACCGCCAGGCCCGGTCGGACAGCCGCCCCGAGAGCCGGATGTGTACCGTGGGCGTGCCGCACAGTTAGCTCTTGTCCCCGGTGCGAAAGGAGCGGTGGTGGCTGACAACTCTGACATCCTCGCGGTGATACGGAGCGACCACAATGAGGTGCGCACAATGTTCGCTCGTCTGGAGTCCACCCCGATCGACCAGCGAGGGGACCTGTTCAGCGAGATCGTCAGCGAGCTCGCGCGCCACGAGACGGCCGAGGAGATGATCGTCTACCCGACTCTGCGCGACGTCGCCCCCCAGGGCGATCAGGTGGCAGAGGCGCGCATATCCGAAGAGCAGCAGGCCGAAGAGCTCCTGGCCGCCATGGAGGACATGGACCCGGCCAGCGACGAGTTTCTCAAGAGCTTCCGCAAGTTGCGTGAGGAGGTCGAAGACCACGCCTCACACGAAGAGCAGGAGGTACTCCCCAGGCTCCGCGAGTACTGCGATCTGGAGCAGCTCGACTCCATGGGCGAGAGGTTCAACACGGCCAAGAAGACGGGTCCCACCCATCCCCACCCCAAGGCGCCCAACACGCCGGCGGGGCTCATGGCGCTCGGACCGGTGGCGTCCGTGTTCGACCGCGCCCGT
>JALYGD010000059.1 GCA_030777265.1 Actinomycetota bacterium
AGGATCTCCATTTCGAGCACGGATTCGTGGGGCATTCCATTGCGAAACGATGACGATTCGATCCCGAGCCCGGTGATCGCGCCGCCGAGCGTGATGGTCTTCAGTTGCGGCACCACGAGCGGCATGAGGCCGTGGGGTAGCGTCGCCTCGACGAGGTGCTCGTAGGTCGTCATGCCCTGCACGTCCGCGGTTCGCGTCACAGGGTCGACTTCGAGCACGCCGTCGAACCCGCGTACGTCGAGGCGGGCAGCGGGGGAGGGGCTTCGTCGTGGCCGGAACAGGTTGGAGGTCGGCTTGGCGAGCCGCACGGGGACGTCGGAGGGAATATTCTGGTACTGCTCGCGCAGACGCGCCCTGCGCGCCTCGTACTCGGCCCAGGCGTCGCTTCTCACACTGCGAATCCTAGCCAGGGGCTCAGGGCGATTCGGGAACTGCGTTCCGCGTGCCGGGCGCAGCTCGAGACTCGGTTAGCGTGGCCGCATGTTGTCTCGCCGTTTCGTGCTGCGTGTCGTTGCGTCCGGGCTGCTCATCGGGCTTGTGACAGCGGGCTGTGCGGCGAGGATCTCGGGCGGGGACTCGGCCTCGTCCCTCAGGGAGACTGCCGCGACAGCGGGCCCGTCTTCTTCCCAGGCGCCCGCGTCGCGCGGGCGCCCCGGGCCGGGACCGGCGGTGTCGGCGGATGGTGAATCGATCGCCACGACAGCGACGGTGGGGCGCCCGACATGGCTAGGGACCCGCATCCTGCCTCGCCGGGCCGACGGCTTCGGCGAGGTCCGGCCCACCCCGCCGGAGCTACGGGACCGTCGGCTGCCGTCGCCCGATCTGCTTCCCGCGCCGCATGGGGACGAGTTCGTGGCCGACGTTCAAGCCGTACCGCAAGAGGTCGTGCGTCGCTCCACCTGGTCCCCGCGCTGCCCTGTGGCGCTCCAGGACCTGCGCTACTTGACGCTGACCTTCTGGGGCTTCGACGAGCGCCCGCACACCGGGGAGTTGCTGGTGCACACGTCGGTGGCCGAGGACGTGGTGGGCGTCTTCCGCCGCCTCTACGCCGCCAGGTTCCCCATCGAGGAGATGCGGGTGGTGTCCGCGGGCGAGCTGACAGCACCCGCCACCGGTGATGGGAACAACACCACGTCGTACGTGTGCCGCCCCATCACCGGCGGGTCGTCCTGGTCCGAGCACGCCTACGGGCTAGCGATCGACATCAACCCCTTCCACAACCCCTACCTGAGAGGCGACCTCGTCGTTCCCGAGCTCGCTTCGGCGTACACGAATCGAAACTGGCAGCGGCCCGGGATGGTCCGCCCAGGGGACGAGGCGACCAAGAGCTTTGCCGAGATCGGGTGGAGTTGGGGCGGCAACTGGCGCCGCCCCAAGGACTGGATGCACTTCTCGCGCAAGGGTCGGTGACACCGAGCGCCGGGGTCAGAGCCGGCGGCCCGGCGCATGCCCACAACTCGTCGCTGCTGCTGGCCGGTCCCAGCGACAGCGCTTCGTGGTCATGGCGCACCGCGTTCACCCCTCCGGGTAAGGCTGCGGCCTGCAGGTGTCGAGCGGCAGGGAACGAACCTGCCTGCCCAGCCGTGCCTGACTTGCCGTCCGGGCTAAACCGCGAAGCGCCGCGAGCTACCCTGACGAGTACCGGGTCTGATACGTCTCGACACCGACTCAACTCAGGGGGACTGGGGGGGACACCCGGGGGCGCCTTCGACGTTCGGGATGTATGCGCCCGCTTCAACCGCCTGCTCAGCGGCGATCGTGGGGCGACCCTTGACGATGCGGTAGTCGCTGTCACTGCCATCCCGATTGAGGGCCACCTCCCCCCGCGTGCCCAGGATCTGCTCCATGTCGTCGGCCTTCGACTCGTGGAAGCACAACTCGATGTGTTCCTCGTTGGCTTCGGGGGCGAAGTGAGTGACGATGTAGACGACATGGTCGATGTCGATCAGGGTTTTGAACGAGGCCGCCGACCTGCCGCAAAGGCTGGCTGCTTCCCTGTCGCATGGCGGCAGTTCGTAGATCATCGACTTCTGCCCGTCGCTCACGCACAGCCAGAGCGCCGTCGACCGCGCCAAGTCATACCTGATCTTGCGGCCACTCCACTCGATCCGCCCCCAGGGTCCGGATTCGTGCGAGCGGTTGGCACTTGGGACCTTGATGGCTTGTTCGTTGGGCCTGGGGCACGTGCCGTTGCGTTCGACGCCGGCCAGGGTCACCAACTCCGTCTCGTTCTTCGTCGCTGTCGCGTCGCTGGTCGGACCTTCCTTCGTGGTGGGCTGCTCGACCTGTGTCGGGCTGGTGGTCTCAGGAGCACCGATCTGCGCACCGCCGCCGCAGGCGGCAACTCCGCCGAGCAATGCCAGGCCGACCATCGATCCGAACAGCTTGCTCTTCGTGCTCATCTTGCGCCTTGACGTCGAGGCACATCAGGCGGGTCGCGTCCGCCAGTGTGCGCAGCGAGGCTTGCCCTGGATTCC
>JALYGD010000060.1 GCA_030777265.1 Actinomycetota bacterium
CCATTTTGCGGGGACGGCTGACAGGGACACGTCCCTCCCCCGCCAACCGCCGCTGGGCCTCGCCGACCTGCTTGGTGTTCTCTACTTCCATTCCCTCCCGCGGATTCTCCCCCCTGGCGTGGTCTCGGGCCTACTCAGCTCGTTGACGAGGCCCAGCGCGAGCTTGACGGCGTCGAGGGCGACGTAGATGTTGTGGAGACGGTGGAAGGACGCGTAGCCGGGATCGGTGCGCTCGTCGACCTCGAAGTCGAGCTGCTCTCCGAGTTCCTGCATGCGGGGGCGGACCCAGAGGTGCTGGATGACGGCAGCTGCCGTCATCACGGCAACCCTGCCTTCCGCCGTCGCCTTGAGCCGGAAAGGGTTGCCAACGACAAGGCGCCCAGCACCAGCTCATAACGGTTGAACGCTCGGAAGACGACGCGCCCGACAGCCCCGACCTGGTTGCGGTCGAGCCCTGGTGCTTGGAACCGGGCCGGCGTCTCGACCGCGTCGATCGCGACAATGCCGCCGGTCCATAGAGTCTGGGACAGGTTGTGGACGCGCTCGCTGCTCATGTTGCTCCTTGGGTCGGGGCTGGAAGTCCGCCACGGCGCCGCTCGAGTGTCGTTGTACCTCACGGCTCGCCCCCGACGTACCCTCGTCCGCTATGGGAGGCAAGCGCGTGAGCATGCGGTTCTACGGTGATCTTGCCCGTCTGGCCTGGAACGCGGACGAGCTCGGGCATGCGGAGGTCACCTTGGGCGTGCCTCGGTCCGTAAAGGACGCGGTGGAGTCGAGCGGCGTTCCCCACACCGAGGTCGACCTCGTCCTCGTCAACGGCGAGAGCGTTGGGTTCGAACGTCTCCTCGCCGAAGGCGATCGGATCAGTGTCTTCCCGCCGTTTCACCGCCTCGACATCGAGCAGCTCACGCAGGTCCGCCCGCCGCCCCTACCCCAGCCCCGCTTCGTGCTCGACGTTCACCTCGGAAGGCTCACTCGACGCCTGCGGCTGCTCGGCTTCGACTGCCTGTACCGCAACGACTACAGCGACGACGAGTTGGCGGACCTCGCGAGGGACCATCGTTGCCTGCTCACGCGCGATCGAGGGTTGCTGATGCGCCGCTGTGTCACGCACGGTTGTCTGCTGCGCAGCGACGAAGCCCCGCGGCAGGCGGTGGAGGTCGTGTCCCGCTTCGACCTGGAGGACCGGTTGGCCCCGTTCAGCCGCTGCATTCGCTGCAACGGCAACCTCCTGCCCGTGGACAAGAACGCCGTCCGACATCGACTCGAAGCTCGGACTCGCACCCACCACGACGACTTCAGCCAGTGCGGCTCATGCCGGCGCCTCTACTGGAGGGGCTCGCACCACGCGTCTCTGTCGAGCTTCGTGGAGGATGTCCGTCACGCGACCCGTGATGGCCTCGCTTCCCAGCCCAGCGCCTGACGCGGAGGCCCAGCAGTGCCCACCGTCGAACGAGACTTCGTCGGCCTGGCCGCTGCCGGAAGCTGACCACGGAACCGTCGCGCGAACCTCACCGCCGCAGGTAGACGACCGCGTTGTGCGGCGCAACCGGCAGCGACACCTCGCCCTCCGACGCGACGGAGAGGGGTGAGACTGCGCCCGGCCCACCCCAGGCGTCGTCGGCGGAGTCGATGCGCTTCTCCCACCGGCCCACCGGCAGGTGCAGGCGCCAGGTCTCGCTGACGTCACCGAGGTTGCAGACGACGAGGGCGTCGCTGTGCCCGTCGATCGACTCCGCCCAGCGCCGCCAGCTGAGCAGCTGCCGGCGATCGTCGAAGGTGACGTCGATGCGCTCGCGGTCGAGTCGGGAAAAGGCCGGCACTCCGCGGCGCATTGCGATGAGGCTGCGGTAGTAGCCGAGCAGGGAAGCGTGATGCCCCCCGAACTTGAGTTCGTGGTTGAGCTTGGAGGCGCGGAACGTCTCCTCCCCCTGCGGGTCGGGGGGCTCACTGGCCCAGGCGAAGGCGGC
Organism: Actinomycetota bacterium; assembly: GCA_030777265.1. GTDB lineage: Bacteria > Actinomycetota > Nitriliruptoria > Nitriliruptorales > JAHWKO01 > JALYGD01. The sequence goes on from JALYGD010000060.1 coordinate 1,971, forward strand.
GAACTCCGCCTTGCGTCCGCGCCGGACGGCCTCGACGAGGTCGGGGTCGCTGTGGCTCACGAAGTAGAGGAACGGCGCCGGCTCCCCGTATTCCTCGCCCATGAACAACAGCGGCACGAAGGGGGCGAGCAGCAGCACCGTCGCGGCCACCTTCAACGACTCGAAGGGCACGAGCGCGGCCAAACGCTCACCGTTCATGCGGTTCCCGACCTGGTCGTGGTTCTGCAGGGAGGCGACGAAGCGTTCGGCGGGGACGCCCACCGGCGGGGCACCATGACGCCTGCCCCTGTAGGAGGAACGCTGACCGGCGTAGACGTAGCCCTGCTGCAAGGCCAGGGCGACGTCGGCGACCGCCCCGTAATCCGCGTAGTAACCCGCCTGCTCACCGGTCAGCACGGCATGGAGGGCATGGTGGAAATCGTCGACCCAGTGCGCGTCGAGCCCGTAGCCACCCACCTCGGGGACCCGCACCAGACGGGGGTCGTTGAGATCGCTCTCGGCGATGACATGGACGTGGCGGTTGAGCCGGCGAGCTCGCTCGTGGACGGCGTCGGCGAGCTCGGAGAGGATGTGGCGGGCGGACCGGTCGAAGATCGCGTGGACCGCGTCGAGCCTCAGCGCGTCGACGTGGCAGTCGGTCACCCAGTACAGGGCGTTCTCGATGACGTAGCGCCGCACCTCGTCGCTGTGAGGACCATCGAAGTTGACTGCCGGCCCCCAGGGAGTGGTGTAGCGCTCGGTGAAATAGTGGGCGTAGTCGGAGAGGTAGGCGCCCTCGGGCCCGAGATGGTTGTAGACGACGTCCAGGATGACCGCGAGACCGCGGGCGTGACAGGCGGTGACGAAGCGACGGAAGCTGTCGGGCCCGCCGTAGGTCGACTGGACCGCGAACGGCAGCGCCCCGTCGTAGCCCCAGTTGCGGCCGCCGGGAAACTCCGCGATGGGCATGACCTCGACCG
>JALYGD010000061.1 GCA_030777265.1 Actinomycetota bacterium
GCCAGCCGTGTCCGTACCCGTGGAGATCGAGGTCCAGTAGCGCTTCCGGTGTCTGCTCGATGTCACGTCACAGTGACGCGTCGAGGTGCACGTCGGTTCGAGACCGGCGAGGAGGAGCAGGTCGTCCACTGGCCGTGTGGGCCTCGCCATTCGGCGCAGCAGATGACCAACGGGATGGCCTCGGCGTCATGCAACCACAGGGGTCCGCACCCCGTCGGCTACCGGGCCGCCGGGTCGATGGCGACGGGCAGGGCACGCTGCCGCCAGCCGGTGAGGTCACCCTTGTAGCGGGGCGCGTACTTCGCGAACACGAGCGATCGGGCTCCTTCGGCCTCGTCGCCGCCCTCGAGGACCCGGCCGCGAGCAGGGCGGACGTCGCCGTTGACCTCGACCAGCACCCTGGGATCGGCGCAGAGGTTCTGCACCCAGTCCGACGACCGGCCACCCCCCGACAGCAGGTACAAGGTGTCACCGTGGGCGGCGTACCAGATCTCGATGCGGTGCGGCCGGCCGGTCCGTCGCCCGGTGGTCGTGAGGTAGCAGTAGTCGTCGGCGATCGACCCCTGCTTGGCGTCCGTCGCATCCCGCTCCACGTTCATCCACCGCATCGTCGCCTATCCCTTGAATCGCGAGCCAACGCGGGAACATGGCTGACCATCACGCTGGGTAGCAGTCAAGGCGACGCCTCCGAGGGGACGAATGGCCAGGACAACAACCGGGGCGCGAAGAGGTGAGGGGACGGCCGCGCGGAGCCTGACGGTGCCTGGATTGCTCCTCGGTCTCGGCCTCGGCGGGCTGCTCGACGGGATCGTGTTGCACCAGGTTCTGCAGTGGCATCACATGGGGACCGACCATGGCGTCCACGCCAGCTTCCCGATGACGACCGTCACCTCGCTCGAGGACAACACCTTGTGGGACGGGCTCTTCCATGCCGCCACCTGGGTTGTGATCGTTGTCGGCCTGTACCTGCTGTGGGCCGCGCTCCGCAACGGCACCAGTGCAAGAGCCACCGCCCTGACCGGGCTGCTGCTCACGGGCTGGGGAATTTTCAACGTCGTCGAAGGCGTGGTCGACCACCTCGTCCTCGGCATCCACCACGTACGCGACGACCTCGGTGGCCCAGTGGCGTGGGACCTTGGTTTCGTCGCCTTTGGCGCTCTGCTCGTGGTCGTGGGACTTGCGACCGTCCGTAGTGACCGCCGTCGTGCTGGCGCTGCCAGCCGTCGTTAACTGCCCACCGCGCTCACGGTCACCACTGAAGGCGTCGACTCGACGGCTCAAGAGGTAGGACGAGGAGCGAACGGGGGTCGTTGTCAGCGCCAACGAGCGACTTGGCGCATCGTTTCCTCGTACGCCCACGCGCAGGCCAAGGTGCTAGTGAACCGGTCCGTTCAGTCGCCGATCCTGCGCCGGGCGCAACGAGAGGGTCACTGGGAGACGCGAGCGGGGCCCTCGCAGGTCGTAGCGGACGCGGCGAGTTGGCGCGGCGCCAATCAGGTGGATAGAGCTGTGGTCAACCTCACCGGGGCGGGGGGCCTACGTGCTCCTGGCGACCAGGCTTAACCGGGCGTGCTCCTCACCGGGCCTACGGGAACGTCCCGCGAGGAGGTCAGCTACGGCACCCGTGGCGAAGGCGTAGACGGCCTTGTGCCCGACGTCGCACGAGCTCTCGCCGGGGCCACGTCCACGGTGGCGCCCCGACTCCAGTCGCGTTCTCGAGCGTCTGGTCGTTGGTCAGTCTGACCACGGTGAACATGGCTGACGACCAAGGGCCTCGGAGACCTCCGCTCGCCATGATGCCGCGAAGGGACCCCAGCAGGACTCCCTGACCGAAGTGCATGAGCAGGTTGAACGAGCGCGGCGTTCATTCGGGCTCTCGGGCAGACCCAATGGCCGTTCGAGGGTACGGGCCGGGACGTGGGAGTCGGGACGACCGGTGACGCGCTGTTCCAGCTTCTCCGCCACGGTCATGGCAGCCACTCCGACGGCTCCCGCTCCCATCCCCTGCAGTGCCCCACGGGCAAACACACCCAAGGTGCTTCCTCCGACCTCTTGGTTCCGGCGACGGTGCGCCGCCCAAGGTGACGTCCAGCTTCGGGGCGATGCCCTTCCTACCCCTGGAGTGCACCAGTCATGCTGAAGAGGCGCTGGTGGGAGTGCAACGAAACGCCCCCCCAACGGGGGCGCGGGAGACCGTCTTGCCCAGAGGGTCGTTCCTCCGGCTCCGCTCCCGTCCCTCGTCGTCAATCGAGTTTTGGCCGAAACCACCGGCAGGACGATTCGGGCCGGCCCTCAAGTCCCGTCGGCTCGGGTTCCACACGGCCCCGAGCAAGAACCCTTGACCGGTCGCCTCCACCCGCATGACCTTTGGCCAAGATCGTCTTTGGAGTAGGACCACGAGCGCCCCACCCCCTCCCGGTTCCCCTATCGCCGGCTGGATGACGCGACTCGTGTCTCCTCTATGGGCGGTGCGCTGGTTCCCGCAAGCGTGACCAAACGGGATTGGTCGCGCACTCACGGCGCCGGGGTGACGCCGAACCCTCTGACCGTTCGGCGTGGTGCATGGCCCGAGGCCGTTCGGGGGCATCGTCGACCACCGATCTTCGCTCCGCGGAGGGAGATTCTCGCCGATGTCTTTTAACGAAGTGGCGCTCGGCATAGCGACGGGGAGGCGCTGGCGACCCTCGCCGGGCCGGAGTCAGCCCTGTTGCATCTCGGCCATGCGACGCCTCATCTCCTCTTCGGGGACGTCCTCGACGTGGGTGGCGACGGTCCACTCGTGGCCCCACGGGTCCTTGAACATCCCAGAGCGGTCTCCGTAGAACTTGTCATCGACGGCCTGGATCTCGGTGGCGCCGGCCGCGATGGCGGCGCTGTAGGTGGAGTCGACGTCCTCGACGTAGACCATGAGCGATACCGGTGTGCCACCGAGGGTACCGGGGCTCTTGTTGCCGACCTCTTTGCTCTCGTCGGCCAGCATGATCACCGAGCCACCGAGGCCGAGCTCGGCGTGGCCGATGCTGCCGTCAGGGCCGTCCATCCGCATGCGCTCCTTGGCGCCGAGGATCTTGCAGTAGAAGTCGATCGCGTCGGCGGCGCCGGCGATGTTCAGATACGGGGTCACCCTCGGGTAGCCCTCGGGGATCGGCTGCACAGCCATGGCGGGTCCTCCTAATCGTGGGGGTCCTCATGCTCGCGCCGATCGCTGACATCTGCTACCAGCGACGCGCCCACAACCACGCAGGGACAGCGTCACGGACCTGCAGCAATGATTTTCGGCGGTCAACGCAACAGATCGTGCATTCCCGGACTCCCGCCCGCCAGCTCAACCTCGCCCGATTCGGCGTGCCGTACGAGGTCCCGCCGAGACTCCCCGAGGTCGCGACGGGATCCGCAGCGGTGACCACGCGCGAGGCTTGCGATGAATCCCATGCCAGCAGCACGTCTGACACGTTGGAAGCCTCGACGAAAGGATCAAGAGGATGCGAGTTCTCGTAAGCGAGTTCATAAGCCTCGACGGCGTCGTACAGGCGCCCGGCGGCAAGGACGAGGATGCCAGTGGCGGGTTCCGTCACGGTGGCTGGTCGTTCGAGTTCTTCGACCCCGAAGTGATGGGTGCGGTCATCAACGAGTACGCCGAGCGCAGCGAGGTCCTGCTCCAGGGCCGGCGTACCTATCAGGTTGCGGCGGCCGCATGGCCCGAGCGCAGCGGCGACCCGTTCTCTGATTGGATCAACAACGCACAGAAGTACGTCGTGTCGGACACGCTCTCCGAGACGGATCTCACATGGACGCCAACGACCATCATCCGCGCGAAAGAACTGGTGGAGAAGGTCTCGGCACTGCGAGATCAGCCCGGCGGCGACATCTACGTCTACGGGAGCGTGTCGCTCGTCCGAGCCCTGATGACGGAAGGGCTGATCGACGAGCTCGTGCTGATGATCGAGCCGATCACGCTCGGCGGCGGCAAGACCCTGTTTCCCGATGACGGCGAGGCCCGGAAGTTCGAGCTCATCTCAGCGCAGACTGCAAAGACCGGCGTGCAGATCTGTCGCTACCGGCCTCGGCGCTGACTGCCGGCCAAGAGCACGCGGGACCACGCTCGCAAACACGGCAACAGCGATCGCACAGCACTCTTCGACGGGCTCCTCACCCGAGCCGGGAGACCTCACCTTGACAGCGATCACCCGTATAACGCCGACTCAGGGGCACGCGCTATGCGCCG
>JALYGD010000062.1 GCA_030777265.1 Actinomycetota bacterium
ATCAAGAAGGCCTACCGCAAGCTCGCCCGCAAGCTCCACCCCGACGCCAATCCAGACGTGCCGAACGCGGAGGAGCGGTTCAAGGAGGTCAGCGAGGCTTACGCGGTACTCGGCGAGGAGGACCGACGCAAGGAATACGACGAACTGCGCAGTCTCGCCCGCTCCGGTGCGTTCGCCCGCGGGTTCCCCGGCAGTGGGGGCGGCGGTCCGGGTGATTTCACGTTCAGCACCGAAGGCGACCTCGACGACCTGCTCGGTGGCCTGTTCGGCGGCGGGGGTGGGTTTGGACGCTTCGGTGGCTTCGGGACCCGTGGACAGCGCGTCCGACGTGCCCAAAAGGGCGCCGACCTCGAAGCGAGCGTGAACCTGTCCTTCGAGGATGCTCTGCAGGGGGTTACCACGACCCTTCGGGTCACCGGGGACGGCCCGTGCGAGACGTGTGGCGGCAGCGGAGCCCGTCCGGGCACGTCCCCTCGGGTCTGCTCCCAATGCGGCGGCTCGGGCACGGTCGCGGTCGACCAAGGCATGTTCTCCCTCGCCCAGCCCTGCCCGAATTGCGGCGGACGGGGTCAGATCGTCGAAGATCCCTGCCCGACCTGCGGGGGTTCGGGCCGACAGGTCAAGCCACGCGAGATCCGCGTCAACATCCCCGTCGGAGTGAAGGACGGCGCGCGCATACGCCTCGCTGGTCGCGGGGGGCCGGGTGAGAACGGCGGCCCCCCCGGCGACCTCTTCGTACGAGTATCCGTCGCCCCTCACCGTACGTTCGGTCGGCGTGGCGGTGACCTCACCGTCGAGGTGCCCATCACCTACTCGGAGGCCGCCCTCGGTACCGACCTTGTGGTCCCCCTGCCTCCCATCGCCGGCGACCCGCCGACGACGACCATCCGAATTCCCCCCGCCACGGCGAGCGGGCGCACATTCCGGGTCCGATCCAAGGGCGCCCCGAAGCGCGACGGTGGGCGTGGAGACCTGCTCGTCACGGTTCGAGTCGACGTACCCACGAAGCTCTCGGGGCGGCAGCGACAGCTGCTCGAGGAGCTCGCGACACTCGAGGAGTCGCCACGGGAGCGACTGCTGGCGGGGGTCTGAACCGAAAGTGAGTCGAGGAAGCCGGGAGGCCGCCGCAGGCGGCGGGAGGGCGGACCAAGTCGGGAGGCCGCCGCAGGCGGCGGGAGGGCGGACCAAGTAATGAAGGCTCGAGGGCGTTGAAAAGGCAGGTGAGCAGCTGTGGCCCAGAGGCGTGACGAGCCGGTTTACGTCATCTCGGTGGCGGCCGAGCTCGCCGAGATGCACCCTCAGACCCTGCGGGCCTACGAGCGCAGCGGGCTCGTGACGCCGCGACGCTCGGCCGGGAACGTGCGGCGCTATTCCCAGCGCGACGTGGAGCGACTCCGGGAGGTGCAGCAGCTGACGAGTGAGGGACTGAACCTGGCCGGAGTGAGAATGGTGTTGGAGCTACGGGAGGCACTCGCGACAGCGAAACGGCGCACGGCCCTTCTCGAGCAGGAGCTCGAGCGGCTGTCCGCCCGACTGCGGGAGGAGGTCGCGGCCGCCCACCAGAGCCACCGGTTCGAGCTCGTTCCGCTGCGCCGGGGCGCGCTCGAGCCCTACGGCAGGTCGTCACGAGTGCGAGAAGCGCGAGGAAACTGACGATGAATGCTGAGAAGTTGACGCTGAAGTCGTCCGAGGCGCTGCAGGGCGCGGTAGGACTGGCGCGAGAACGCCACCATCCCGAAGTCATGCCAGCGCATCTGCTCGTGGCACTGCTAGGTCAGGCCGAAGGCGTGGTGCTGCCGCTGGTCCAGCGGCTCGGGATCACGCCGACGACGCTGCGCGACCGCGCCGAGCAGGTACTCAAGGCGGTGCCCGCAGCCTACGGCGCCACCGGTGAGGCGCGGCTGTCACCGCGGCTCGTCGCAGTGACGGAGGCGGCGGAACGCGAAGCGGAACAGCTCAGCGACGAATACGTCTCCACTGAGCACCTCTTGCTAGCCCTGACCGACGAGGACGGGCCGACCGGGCGGGTGCTTCGCGAGGCTGGCGTGAGCCGCGACGCGATCCTGGGCGCGTTGCGGCAGGTGCGCGGCACCCAGCGGGTGACAAGCCCCACACCGGAGTCGACGTACGAGGCGCTGCAGCGGTACGCCCGCGATCTCACTCAGACAGCCCGTGAGGGCAAGCTTGACCCGGTGATCGGCCGGGATGACGAGATCCGCCGGATCATCCAAGTGCTGGTACGGCGTACGAAGAACAACCCGGTGCTGATCGGTGAGCCGGGGG
>JALYGD010000063.1 GCA_030777265.1 Actinomycetota bacterium
CTCTTCGGGGTCCATCACCTGACCACCTCTCCGGCTGTCATTCAAGAGGCTCACCCCGGAGAGCTGTGAGGAAACGACGATAGCTCTCCATGCGAGCGGGGTGGATGGTTTCACCCACCAGTGCCGGCGCGCGGCAGCCGGGCTCGCCGTCGTGCAAGCAGTCCTGCAGGCCGCAGTCCAGGTCACGCAACTCTGGAAAGTGGTCGGCGAGGTCGTCGGACTGCACGTGAGCGATGCCGAACGAACGCAGCCCAGGTGTGTCGACGAGCCATGTCTCGGCGGCTCCGGTTGTGGGCTCCGGGCTCGGATCTGGCGTCGGCACCTGCTCGGCGCGGGGACTGACGGTCGTGTGCCGTCCCCCATAGCGGCCCAGCTCCCCGACCTCGCGCTTCGCGCCGGGAACGATCCGGTTGAACAGCGACGTCTTTCCCACCCCGGAGTGTCCGGCGAGCACCGCCCACCGGCCCGCGATGAGCCTTCCCAGGTCCTCGAGTCCCTCGCCGGTCACGGCGCTCGTGCGCACGACCTCATAGCCGAGTCGGGCGTAGCGGGACACGATCTCGCTCGTGTCACCTGGCAGGTCGATCTTGTTCACGCAAACCGCCCCATCGAGGCCTCCGGCGCTCGCCGCGACGAGCACCCGGTCGACGAAACGCGCCCCGACCTCGGGCTTCTCGCTGGCGAGAACAACGACGACGAGGTCAGCGTTCGCGACGACGACGCGCTCCTCCCCAAGGACGTCGTCAGCCGTGCGTAGGAGGACCGTGTCGCGCTCCGAACGCCCGACAACCCGGGCGGTGTCGCTGGGCTGCCGGGGCAGACGCACCCGCACCCGATCGCCGACCGCCACCTGCTCGCCGCGCATCTTGCCGGCGTAGACGGCCTGCAGCTCCTCGCCGTCGACGTCGACGTCCAGCCACCCCTTGTGCAGGCCGATGACGCGTCCCAGCGGGTAGCGCGTGAGGTCGACGCGCTCGCGTGACGCTCCCGAGCGTGGCGGCGGCGGAGCGTCGTCCTCCTCCCACTCCTCCTCGATAGCGTCCAGGTCGATGCGCGGCATGCCGGCATCCTGCCAGTTCTCCTCACCCGCATCACCCGCCACTGAGCCCGGGCAGCGCCGAAGGCGCGGGCGGGCGGGCCAGAACGGGCAGCGCCGAAGGCGCGGGCGGGCGGGCCTTGTATGGCGCGACTATCGTGCGGCTCCACGAACAGCGGAGGAGCACAGGTGTTCGACTACGCCGAGGCCGCGGTGGAAGGGGCGCTGGCAGCGGGCGCAACATACGCGGACGCGAGGTCCTTCGCCGCCCGCGACGAGTCCCTCAACGCCCGCGACGGGCAGATCGAAAGCCTCAGTCGCAGCGAGCGCGCAGGCGTCGGAGTGCGCGCGCTCGTGGGCGGATCATGGGGGTTCTTCGCAACAAACGACCTCACCACCGCTGCCGCACGACACGCCGGCGAAAAAGCCACGAAGACCGCCCGCGCGTCAGCGACGGTCGCGTTTCCCGACCTGCGCCTCGCCGATGTCGCCGTCACCAGCGCCCACTACGCAACCCCCCACGCAGAGCATCCCTTCACGGTCCCCATCAGCGAGAAGGCCGACCTCCTCGTCGACGTGACCGAAACCATGCACGGCGTCCCGGGTGTCGGCATCGCCCGCGCATCCCTGCAGTTCTGGGAGACCGAGAAGTGGTTCACCTCCAGCCAGGGACACCGCATCTCGCAACGGATCATCGAGTCCGGCGGTGGCATGGACGCCACGGCCGTGGGCGAGACGGAGACGCAGCGGCGCTCGTACCCCCAGTCGTTCGGCCAGTACGAGACCGGCGGCTACGAGGTCGTACGCCGCTTCGACCTGCCGGCGCACGCGGAGCGCCTCGCCGAAGAGGCGGTGGCGCTGCTCAGTGCACCCCAGTGCCCCGACGACACCACCGACCTCATCCTCGAATCGAGCCAGCTCGCACTGCAGATCCACGAGTCGGTCGGCCACGCGATCGAGCTCGACCGCATACTGGGCTGGGAGGCCGCCTTCGCGGGCACATCGTTCCTCGACCTCCAGCATCTCGGAACGCTGCGCTACGGCTCTCCACTCATGAACATCACCGCGGACGCCACCCTGCCGGGGGCGCTCGGGACGTTCGGCTACGACGACGAAGGCACCCCCGCCCAACGTGTCGAGATCGTGCGCGAGGGGACCTGGGTGGGGGTGCTGTCGGGACGGGACTCCGCGCATCTGGCTGGACTGCCACCTGGCGGCATGGTGCGCGGCGACGGGTTCAACCGGCTGCCCATCGTGCGGATGACCAACGTCGGGCTGCTGCCCGGCGACTCCTCGCTGGAGGAGATCATCGCCGAGACCCCCGACGGGATCTACATGGCCACGAACCGCTCCTGGTCCATTGACGACAAGCGCCTGAACTTCCAGTTCGGCTGCGAGGTCGCGTGGGAGGTGAAGGACGGTCGGCTCGGAGGCATGCTCCGCAACCCCACCTACACCGGCATCACGCCCCAGTTCTGGGCCTCACTGGACCTGCTCGGGGGGGAGTCGGAGTGGCGCTTCTGGGGAACACCCAACTGCGGGAAAGGCCAACCCATGCAGGTCGCCCACACCGGCCACCCAGCCCCCCCGGCCCGCTTCCGGGGCGTACGGGTGGGAGTACAGGGATGATGCGCGAGGAGCGTCCCAGCGAGCTGTGCGAGCGTGCGCTCGACCTCGTCGACGAGCGCGCGGAAGCGCAGGTCACGGCCTCGACGACTCATCTGGGGCTGACCCGCTTCGCCAACTCCGGCATACATCAGCACGTCGGCGAGGAGGTCACGTCCGTCGCGATGAAGGTGGCCATTGACGGCCGGGTGGCCACTGTTGACACCACCCGCATCGACGAGAAGGGCCTGTCCGCACTCGCCGAGCGAGCTCTCGCCGCTGCCTCGGTGCGTCCCGTCGATCCCGACTGGCCAGGACTCGCCCCACCCGGGCCCGTGCCCGACCTGCCCCACGACGACCCCGCGACCCGCTCGGCGTCCCCCGATGACCGGGCCATGATCGTTGCGAACTTCGTCACTGCGGGCAGTGGGCTTGGGGCAGCCGGCTACGTGGACACTGAGGCGAACCTCGTTGCCTTCGCCAACTCAGCGGGGCAGCGGGCGTCAGGACGAGCCACGCGGGCCACCATTGACGGAATCCATCAGACGGCCACCTCAGCTGGCAAGGCGCACCAGACCGCGCGGCGCCTGGCGGAGCTGGACGGGACCGCGGCAGGCACGACCGCCGCCCGCCTCGCCCGCGACAGCGCCGACCCCCGCGACCTGTCCCCCGGCACCTACGAGGTCGTCCTGTCGCCAGAGTGCGTCGCCACCATCCTCATCTTCCTGGCCTTCTACGGCTTCAACGCCAAGATGCACCTCGAGGGTCAGTCGTTCGCCGTGCTCGGCGAGAAGCAGTTCGATCCAGCGCTGTCGCTTTGGGACGACGCGACCGACGCGCGGGCGATCGGGTTCGGCTTCGATGCCGAAGGCAGCCCGAAGCGCCGTCTCGACCTCGTCGAGGAGGGCACGACCACCTCACTTGCCCACGATCGTCGCACGGCGAGACGGGAGGGGACCGAGACGACGGGGCACGCCGTCCCTGGTGGTGACGCATGGGGCGCGTTCCCGACGAACCTCTTCCTGGCACCCGGGGAGGCCTCCTTCGAACAGCTCGTGGCCGACGTAGACCGGGGACTTGTCGTGACCGAGTTCAACTACTGCCGCGTCCTCGACCCCAAGACCCAGGTCGTGACCGGCCTCACCCGCAACGGCACCTTCCTCGTGGAAGGCGGTCAGATCGTGCGTCCGTTGACGAACCTGCGTTTCACGCAATCGTTCGTCGACGCGCTCGCTCCCGGGCGGGTGCTGGGGCTCACCGCGAGCGCCCGCTACGCGGACGCCGAGTTCGGCCCCGGCCTCGTCCACGCCCCCGCGATGCGCCTCGCGGGCTGGCACTTCACCGGCGGCGCCCAAGGCTGAGCAGCAGTGGACAACGCCACGGTCGTGATCGACGGGGGGCCGCTCGAGCCGGAGGACGTCGTCGCGGTGGCCGACCGTCGGGCGTCTGTCCGCGTGGCCGAGACGGTCTCGCAGCGCATGGCGCCTGCCCGCCGGATCATCGATGACGCTGTGGCCGACGAGCGGGTCATCTACGGCGTGACGACCGGCTTCGGCGCCCTGGCTGACACCGTCATCTCCCGCGAGCAGCTGACCGAGCTCCAGCACGCGCTCCTGCGCAGCCATGCCGCGGGCGTGGGTCCGCCCCTCCCCCGCCGAATCGTCCGTGCTCTCCTGCTGCTGCGGGCCCGCACGCTCGCGCAGGGAAATTCGGGAGTCCGCCCGCTCCTGGTCGATCGACTCGTCGAGCTGCTCGGGCGCGATCTCCTACCGGTCGTGCCCGAACGCGGATCGGTCAGCGCCTCGGGTGATCTCGCGCCCTTCGCCCACCTCGCTTTGCCCTTGGTCGGCGAAGGGCTGCTCGACGACGGAGAAGAACGCGGCCCGGCGGGCCCGCTCCTGCGCAAGCACGGCTTCGAGCCGCTCACCCTCCAACCGAAAGAGGGGCTCAGCCTGCTCAACGGCACCGAAGGCACGCTCGCCTTCGGTGTCCTCGGCCTGCACCTTGCGACAACGCTCGCAAAGGTGGCCGACGTCGCCTGCGCCCTCTCCGTGGAAGCCCTGCTGGCCACCGACGGGCCCTTCCAAGCGCCGATACACGAGCTGCGCCCCCACCCGGGCCAGCTCGCGGCTGCGAAGAACCTCGCCCGACTCCTCGAAGGCTCCGAGATCGTCGCGAGCCACCGCAACAGCCTCCATGCCGTGCAGGACGCCTACAGCCTTCGCTGCGCCCCCCAGGTCCACGGCGCAGCCCGAGACGTGCTCGTCTTCGCTGAAGGCACCCTGCGTCGGGAGCTCGGATCGGTCGTCGACAACCCGATCGTCCTGCCTGCCAGCGGGAAAGTCGTGTCAGGTGGGAACTTCCATGGCCAGCCCCTGGGCTTCGCGCTCGACTTCATGGCCGCCGCCCTCACCGAGCTCGGATCGATCTCCGAGCGCCGCACCGATCGCATCCTCGACCCCCAGCGCTCGGGAGGTCTGCCGCCCTTCCTGGCCGCACGGCCCGGAGTCAACACCGGCTACATGCTGACCCAGTACACCGCCGCGGCGCTCATCGCCGAAAACCGGGTACTCAGCCACCCGGCCAGCGTGGAGAACATCCCCACCTCGGGCCTGCAGGAGGACCACGTGGCGATGGCCTGGGGCGCCGCCCGAAAGCTCGAAGTGGTGCTCGCGAACACCGCGTGGATCCTGGCGGTCGAGGTGCTGTGCGCGGTCGAAGGCATCCGTC
>JALYGD010000064.1 GCA_030777265.1 Actinomycetota bacterium
CATGGGGGACCTTTCGTCCCGCAGGGGACGGATCCAGGGCAGCGACCCGGCCGGATCGGGTCGGACCATGGTCCACGCGCTCGTCCCCGAGGCCGAGATGCTCACCTACCCGGCGGAGTTGCGGGCACTGACTAGCGGACGCGGCTCGGTCGCGATGCGCTATCACCACCATGAGGACGTCCCCGACCACGTCGCACAGAAGGTGGTCGCGCAGTCGAGGGAAGCGGCCTCCTGACGCGCCTTGAGTCCGCGGCCGGGACGTGCAACCCCTTTCCCACTGGAGTGTTCCCACGGGAGTGGCATCCGGGAGACGAGGAGACGAGGAGACGACAATGCATGCCAGGGTGAGCACGTACGTGGGGTCAGCTGATCATGTGGAAGACGCTATCCGCAGCTTCGAGGAGATTTCCGCCGCCGTACGCGAGCTCGACGGTTTCGAGGGGGCGTACCTGCTGGTCGATCGCGGGAACGGGAGGGCGCTGACGATCACCCTGTGGTCCAGTGAGGACGCCGTCCAGGCGAGCACAGGGCGAGCAGACCAGACGCGGGCGGAAGCGGCAGCCACCGCGGGCATCTCGATCGAGAGCGTCGAGGTCTACGAGGTCGCTTCCCAGCTCTCTCCGCCGCGCTGAAGATTTCAGGACCGTCATCGCGCCCGTCGAGTCAGCCAACCGTGAACCTCCGTCAGGCCCGCTCACGGCGTCCGCCGGGGCGCCCCGACAGTGACGCCTCCGTCACGGTCCACGAGGTCCCCCCGTCGGGTTTCGGCTAGGAGTTGGTCGGGGCGTGGTTGCGCGCTCGTGGGGTGGAGCGTTGCCGGCAGGCCAAGCTGGGGCGGTGTCGCTTTGTCCGTGCCCGGGTTGCGTACGCCGTCTCGATTGGGATGGCAGGTGACGGGTGTCTCTCCCACGGCCAGCGAGGTTTGGGGGGCGGGCGAGAGGTACTGGAACGGTGAGTCCGGTGTGTGCATCGGTCCACAACGAGGAGCCCCACTGATGACGTCAGATCCGAGGGACGATGCCGTCACGTTCGCCGACTTGGCGCTGCGCCCCGAGCTGCTACGGGCGCTCTCGGGTCTCGGGTATGAGGAACCCACGCCGATCCAGCGCAAGGCGGTTCCGCCCCTGCTGCAGGGACGCGATCTGCTCGGGCAGGCGGAGACGGGGACAGGGAAGACGGCGGCGTTCGCGCTGCCCGTGCTCGAGCGGATCGCCCGGCACCGAGAGCATGCGGAGCCGATGGCGCTGGTGCTCGTCCCCACGCGTGAGCTGGCTATGCAGGTCTCGGAGGCGATGCATCGTTATGGGCGAGACCTGGGCGCACGCATCCTGCCGATCTACGGGGGCCAACCGATCGGCCGGCAGCTGCGGGCGCTCGAGCGCGGGGTTGATGTCGTGGTCGCAACACCTGGGCGCGCTCTCGATCACGTCGCCCGCAGGACGCTTCTTCTGCGGAGCGTCGAGGTAGTTGTCCTCGATGAGGCGGACGAGATGCTCGACATGGGGTTCGCCGACGATATAGAGGCGATACTCCAAGCCGTTCCCGAGAATCGCCAGACGGTGCTCTTCTCGGCGACGATGCCGCCGCGGATCGATGGGATCGCCAACCGCCACTTGCGCGACCCCGTCCGGATCCAGCTCGGGCGCGAGGCGGCGACTCCGGTTGTGGCCTCGCTGGTGCGGCAGAGGGCGTTCGTGGTGCCGCGGGCGCACAAGGCCGCCGCGCTGGGGCGTGTGCTCGACGTGGAGGCTCCGGCGGCTGCCCTCGTCTTCTGCCGCACCCGTGACCAGGTCGATCAGCTCACTGAAACTTTGAATGGGCGTGGCTACCGCGCCGAGGCGCTGCACGGTGGGATGGACCAAGATCAGCGCGATCGCGTCATGGGGCGCCTTCGGAGCGGTAGGGCCGACCTCCTTGTGGCAACAGACGTCGCCGCACGCGGGCTGGACATCGAGCAGCTCACCCACGTCATCAACTACGACATGCCCTCGGCGCCCGACTCATACCTGCATCGCATCGGCCGGGTCGGCAGGGCCGGCCGTGAGGGTGCAGCGATCACTCTCACCGAGCCGCGGGAGCACCGGATGCTCAAGA
>JALYGD010000065.1 GCA_030777265.1 Actinomycetota bacterium
TCAGTTCCAGCGTTGTCCAGGCAAGGGGTGCGGTCACCTGCACGAATGGCGGATGACTGACCCGGCGGGGGGTGGGAACGCCGGTGCGACCACCGGCGCTCTGGCGGAAGCGGACCCAGCCCTCGCCCTTCTCCGGTGCGGGTTTCATGTCCGGCAGTGCGACAGCGGCCACGGTCACCGATCTACCGACCGTCACCGTGGTGCTGCTGGTCGCGCCGCCGCCGGCCTGTCCGTAGTCGACGATGCGGCCGTCGGCGTCCACATCGACCCACGCTCGGAGCTGGTTGGCGAAGCGGAACCGGCCCTCCGCCCGCAGCACTTCGATGGCGTCTGGGCCGTCGAGCTGGTCGGGCGGCGGCTGGTCGTAGTGGGCGGCCCCCAGCTCGAAGGGCAGCTTCGTAACTCCCTTCACTGCCTCGGAGGGGATCCAGGAGATGGAGGTGATGGACGACTCGACTCTCACACCGCCAACGTACGCAATTCACCGGTCAGTGACCACCGTGGGGGCGGTCTTCCTGAGGTGGGGCTAGCACCACCACGCACGTGCCGGCAGGCGGTCGTTCGGATGTTACGTCGGCCGGCGCCTGGGGGACAACAACGGGCGCCCGCGCAGGCCCTTCGCGGTCTAACCAGCCCGCGTACGAACCACACAGAGCCCGTCTGCACTGCGGCGCCAGGCGTGGCGGCAGCGGGCGGCGCCAGCTCGTCGACCAACTCGTAGGGCAGGCGAACAATGTGCCCCGGGGCTCATACCACCTGATTACGCTGAATGGTGATGGCCAGTGACGCCGTCGCCACCGGCACGGGGAACGTCCTCGGAGCTCGATCGCCCAAGGATCACCTCGTTCCGCCGCTGTACAGCCGGGCCGCTGAGTGCGCCACGATCGATGGGCTGCTGACCAAGGCGCGCCACTCGCAGAGCGGCGCCCTGATCCTTCGTGGAGAACCGGGCGTGGGCAAGTCCGCCCTCCTCACCTACGCCACCGAACGCGCCAACGACATGTATGTGTTACGGGGATTTGGGTTGGAGTCCGAGTGTGACCTCGCCTTCGCCACCCTCCACCAGGTCCTCCGGCCGGTGCTCGACCAGGTGAGCCAACTGCCCGCCCCAAGCTGCGGCGTTGCGGTCGGTCATCGGCTTGTCAGATGCCGGCATGCAAGATCGCTTCCTCATCGGTCTGGCGGTACTCAGCTTGCTGGCCGAGGCAGCCGAGCGCCGTCCCCTGTTGTGCGTCGTCGATGACGCCCATTGGATCGACGAGGCCTCAGCTGACGCGCTCACCTTCGCCGCCCGTCGTCTCGAGGCCGAAGGGGTAGTGATGCTCCTCGCCACCCGGGATCCTCACCCTCGGTCCTTCTCGATCCCGGGCGTCCCCGAGCTTCGACTGACAGGGCTCGACGTGGAGTCTGCCCGTGCGTTCCTGGAGAGCAGGGGAGGCCACAACCTCTCCCAGGAGGTGCGCGACCACGTCGTGGAGACCACGGGCGGTAACCCCCTGGCGCTGATGGAGATCCCGTCTCTGCTGTCCACGGCGCAGCTGGAGGGTCGCGAGCCGCTGGGGACGTTGCCGCTCAGCGCAGGCGTGGAGCGGGCCTTCGCCGAGCAGGTCCGGCGGCTGCCCCCCGATACCCAGCGGTTGCTCCTCTTCGCCGCCGCCGAAGACGGCGCCCCTCCGGCCGTGATCTTCCGAGCCGCCCGATCGGCGGGGATCGACGAGGGTGCGCTCGACGCGGCGGAGGTCGCAGGAACAGTTCGGGTTGGCAGCGGGCGAATCGAGTTCCGTCACCCGCTCGTACGGCAGAGCGTCTACACCGGGACGACCCTGGCGCAGCGGCGAGCCGCCCATCGGGCTCTGGCGGATGCCCTGGAGGGGCCCGAGAACTGTGACCGGCGAGCTTGGCACCGGGCGGCGGCAGCACTGGAAGCCGACCCCGAGGTCGCCGACGAGCTTGAAAGGACTGCCGAGCGAGCGAGGAGCAGAAGCGGGTACGCAGCGGCCGCCGCCGCCCTGGAGCGAGCCAGCGAGTTGACCCTCGGCGAGGCACTGCGAGGCCAGCGGCTGGCCGCGGCCGCCGACAACGCCTGGCAGGCGGGGCAGAGGGGCCGGGCGTTGTTGCTGCTGTCGCGGGCGCGAGACGTCTGCGTGGAGGGCGAGCTGGCGGAGCAGCTCAATTATCTTGAGGCCCTCATCG
>JALYGD010000066.1 GCA_030777265.1 Actinomycetota bacterium
ACGCAACCGGCGTGCCCTTCAAGTGCCGGTCGGGGTCACCGTGGACGTTCGCGCCCGGTCCGGCAGGGCGCAGCACTACGGCACGTCGGCAACGCGAGGTAACACTCGCCCGCATTGAGCGATGCCCCACGAGGGCGGACGGTCCTTCCGCCGGCCGACAGGGGCGTCGGGACGGTGACCACGTCGAAGACCCCGAGTGTCAACGGGGGCGGATGGACGCTCCGGTGGCCCCACCGTGCCGTCTGCCCCGGGAGCTCACGCAGAGTCCGGGTGCTTGAGGCGGTGGCGGCCGCGGAACTGACGAGACGTTGACGGCGCGCACGGGCTCGAACATATGTACCCCTGTTCGATAACATGGCCGGCATGGCGTCGCCGCGGCCAGCCGCCGTCCTCCATGCCGACCTCGACGCGTTCTATGCCACGGTTGAGCAGCTCCTCGACCCCAGCCTGCGGGGGCGGCCGATCGCGGTAGGCGGTAGCGTCGTCCTGGCCGCCTCTTACGAGGCCAGGGCCTATGGGGTGCACGGGGGGATGGCTGGGGTCCGCGCTCGTCGGCTCTGCCCGCAGCTCCAGTTCGTTAGCGGCCACTTCCGCCAGTACCAGGACCGGGGCGACCGGGTCATGGGGGTGCTGGGCGACTTCACCCCGCTTGTAGAGCGCATCTCCATCGACGAGGCGTTCCTTGACGTGGCCGGCTCGATCCACCTTTTCGGTTCCCCGGGCGAGATCGCGGGGATGATCCGGCGGCGGGTGCGCGACGAGGTCGGGCTGCCCCTGTCCGTAGGCGTGGCGACCACCAAGCACCTGGCCAAGGTGGCGTCGCAGGTCGCGAAGCCCGATGGGGTGGTCATCGTGGAGGCGGGCAGCGAGCAGGCTTTCCTCGAGCCGCTCCCGGTCGGCCTGCTGTGGGGGGTCGGACCGGTCACCCGCGAGCGGCTCGCGGGCCGCGGGATCCACACCGTGGGCGACCTGGTGGCGATCTCACCCTCTCTCCTCGAGGCCCTGCTGGGCCGGGCGGTTGGGCGCAAGCTGGTGGCGCTGGCGGCCAACGCCGATCCTCGCCAGGTCGAATCAAGGAGGAGCGCTCGTTCCGTGGGCGCGCAGGCGGCGCTGGCCGGCGAGCCGTCAGCGCCCAGCTGCTGTGGTCGTCGCTCGGCTACCTGGCCGACCGGGTCGCCACCCGGCTTCGGGCGGCGGGGAGGGCAGGCCGCAGGATCACCGTGCGCGTGCGGTTCCCGCCCGTGCGGTCGGTCACCCGGTCGGCCACGCTCACCACCGCCACCTCCGCAACCCTCACCATCACCGAGGTCGCGGTTGCGCTGGCCCAGGCCGCCCTCGCCGATCATCCCGACGAGAAGGAGATCACGCTAGTGGCGGTCTCGGTATCCAACCTGGCCCCGGAGGCCGCCCTGCAGCTCGCCCTCCCACTCGAGGTGGGCGACGACGGCGGCGGGCTCGCGGTGCCGAGCCCCGAGCGCTGGGCCCTCGACCGGGCCGTCGACCGGGTCCGGGAGCGCTTCGGGCGCCAGGCCGTGGGCTTCGCCGGGGTGTCGCTCTCCGACGTGGCCAGGGTGCCGGAGGCGTTCCGCGAGCTGGCCGAGGGCTGACTGCCCCAGCGCCGGAAAACTTCCCAGCCAGGATGGACGCGAGCATGACCGCGGCGCCCAAGCGTCCCGAGACGAGAGGACGGGGGCCGCGGGGGATAGCCAGCTTTCATCCCGCTCGCGGTCACCAGCGTTTAGTGGTGGTCCGATTTTCAACGTACGTGGGACATCTTCGGCCGCCGCATGGGAAACTCAGGCCGTGAGACTGAGGCGGAAGACGATGATGTTGTTGCGCGCTGGCTCCGACTCCCTTGCGCTCGCGGTTGAGCTGTTCAATCGCCCAGTCGAAGTTGCCCGCGCGCATGCAGTCCTGCTCCTACTCGGGCACTCCTTTGAGATGCTCTTGAAGGCCGTGATCTACCAGCGCCGTGGCCGGATCAGGGACCGTGGAGAGCCGTACACCTACGAGTTCAAGACGGTTATCAACGTCTGCCGATCTGACCTCAGTGTGATCGATGAGGACGACGTTGCAATCCTCCGGGCAATCCAGCAAGACCGAAACGCTGCGGCGCACGAAACGGTGGCGATGTCGGAGGACATGCTCTGGCTTCATGTCCGCTCCGCCGTCACCATTTACAAGCGGATCCTGCATGAACAGTTTGAGCAGGACCTCGCCGAAGCGATACCTGCCAGGGCTGTCCCGTTTCGGCCTTGCCGCCGACCGACGCACTGGCGGTCGTCGCTGAGATGGAAGAGCTTCGGGGACTGCTCGTTCCTGGCACTCGTAGAGGAGACGAGGCGCGTGCCCGCATCCGCCCGCTGCTCGCACTCGATGGAAGTGTGACGGGACGAGAGGATCCGCCGGCCGAGCTCGAGATTGATCGGGCCGCGGCGGCGATACGTGCTGGCCGACCGTGGCAGTCTGTCTTCCCCGGACTCGCCCAGCTCACAATTTCCGACACGGCGTCGCCAGGATCGCTTGAGGTCACGTTACGTGTAGCACGGAGCGGGGACGGCATCCCGGTGCGACGGGCTAGGCCCGAGGAAGCGGAATCTGCGCTCGTGTACCGGACGTCGGACCCATTTCAGGAATTCAACGTTAGACTAAGCAGATTCGGCGAGATGCTGGGGCTCACGCAGTACCAGGGGTATGCGCTCACACACTACCTCAATCTCAAGAACGATGATCGCGCTTACTTTGTGAAGAGGAACGCTCGCGGGAAACGTCATTTATCAAGGCCTCAGCGCACGAGCACTACATTTGGCAAGGGAGGCTCTGAGCGATCCGGCGTTCGACATGGAGCAAGTGGTCGAAGCCTACAAACACCGCAATCGTACGACCGCTCGATGACCTAGATTGGCTCCTCCTCCGCCAGCGCGACGGGGCCTCCCGAAGCCGCCCGCGTTCAGCACGTACCGGGCGACCCATAACGGCAACTCGCCGGCTGCCTGTCCGTCCTGGATCCGCGGGCGAGGTACGCCCACCCAGGCAGCGATCATCGCCCTTCCCAGAGCCTTTTCGCCGACTGGGGCTCGGCAAGGGGCTGTCCTCCTTACGCCGAGATGAGAGAAGCGTCCTCGAGCTCTGCTGCCGGCCTGTGCCTGACGCCGCCAGAGCAGGCCGTACCGTCTACCGTTTTCTGTTCTCAGAACCCGTAGAGGAAGAGGGTGTTGTGGCCAAGACGACGGTGACACTGCTGACGTGCGACCAGTGCAGGGCAGAGACGGGTGAGGATATCGAGGCGAACGAGAGCGTCGCCTTCGCCTACGACGGCTACAGCTACGCCCTCGACCTCTGTCCCCCTCACGCCGAGGACTTCCATGCCACCGTGCAGACGATGATCGGGTGGTCGAGCGAGCGCACACGGACGGGCACCGGGCGTCGCTCGCGCCGGACCACTCCGTCAGTCGCGTCCAAGGCCGAGCCCCGTCCCACCTCGGACCGAGAGCGGCTGAGGGCAATTCGTGAGTGGGCTCGGGAGAACGGCTATCCCGAGCTCGGGAACCGGGGTCGGATCCCGCAGCACATCGTGGACGAGTATGAAGCCGCTCATGGCGGGTAGGTGACGAACGGCTGTTGCTGGACCCCCGCCTGGTACGCTGCCTGACGACCGACGGCAGTCGAGCGCCACGCCGGACAGCGCCCCATCGTCGTCGCAACCACGGCGACTTCATGCGGGGGCGCACCCCCCGCCCAGGTGCCCCGACAAACCACCGCTCGAGCCAGCAGCATGACCAACAGCCACGGGCTCCATCTGTCACCTCGACCCCGGCCGGGAAGCTCTAGGGAGCCGGCCGTCGTTTCCGCTTCGGAACCCTAGGAGCGGCCCGATCCGCCCTCGCCTCTCAGCCCTCGAGGGCCGCGAGCAGGCGAAGGGCGCGGACGCCCGGCAGGAAGAAGTAGGCCCCGCCCCGCACCGTGACGAAGCTCGACAGTCCTCCCACCCTCTGCCGGATGGGAGCGTCTTGGACGGTGAAGCTCCCTCCCCCCTGGGGTTGATTCGCCAGCAGCGGATCCTGTTCGTCGTAGAGCCCGGCGAACTTGGGGTTGTTGCACCAGGTGTGCTGGACGAACTCGAACTGGCGCTCGATGTTGGCGTTGATGCACATGAACAGCAATCCCCGCTCGTGCCCGTCGTCTCCGTCGAGGGGGTTCTTCAGCTCCGGGCCGTAGACGCGTCCCCGGCGAACGAGGC
>JALYGD010000067.1 GCA_030777265.1 Actinomycetota bacterium
GGGGGCGAACTCGACCGAGCCGGAGTTGGCGACGTCGGCGCCGTCGAGCGAGCGCCAGGCGATCCGCTCTCCGGGCGTGTCGTCGGTGATCTCGGCGTCCCACTGCACGCTGCGCCCGGCGGGCGCGTCGGCCACCCAGTGGGACTGCCGGTCTCCGGTCACCTCGACCGACTCCAGGTGGGCCATGAAGCCGGGGAAGTTCTTGAAGTCCCGCCAGTAGCGGTAGACGTCGTCGACGGGGCGGTTGATGGTGATGGCCGTCCGTGCTCGCATGGTGGGCTCCTCGGCGGTGGGGCGGGACGCTCGTCGGAAGGTGGCAAGGAGGTCGAGGGCGGTGACGCCGGCGACTGCGCCGGTGGCGATGGTCAGTCTGCGCCGGTCGGTGCGGGGGTTGCTCAGGGCGGCTCCGAGTAGCGCCAGGTCGAGCGCGTCGCCCCCCACCCGGGCCCACAGCCAGCGGCGCGGGCGGGGACGTAGCTGGATGCCTGCCCCGGTGGCGAGCTCGCGCCCGCCCACGGCACGCAGGAGGAGGAGGTTGGCCTTCCCGTCGCTCACGCCGACGCCTCGAGCCAGCCAACCGGGAGCGGCGACCTGGACGACGCCGAGGCCGATGCTGAACCAACCCAGGGCTCGGGCCAGGGGGTCGGAGGGGGAGTGGAGGACAGTGTCTGTTCGGGCCATCCGCCCTCTTTTCCGGCTCGTAGGACGCCCGGCGACCCATGGCGCAGGCAGGTGGGGTGTGCCCCGGGGCGACGCCCCACCAAACCGTCCCCGCCGAGCTCAACCTGGCGGTGCTCCGTGCCGACGGAGAGATTCGACTCTCCTCCGGCAGGTGACCGGTTGGAGCCGCCTCGTACCGAAAACCTCCTCCTAGGCGCAGCTTCGTAGACCCGGCCGTACGGTTCCAGACCGGCGGATGCCGTCGTCGGGTGGCGCTACGTCTGTGACCAGCCTGTGACCAGACAAGGCTGGCCAGGGCTCCGAAGCAGCACCCCCGGTCAGCGCGCTCGCGCTCGTGCCGCAGCGGGGACGGCGGCGCTCTCGCCTGGAGTGGCGGAGGGCGCCCGAGCCCCCGCCGTCGACGGCAGGGTGAACAAGGCAAGGGCCAGCAACGTCCCGAAGACGATGTGCACGACCAGCTCGAAGGGCTGGTTGGCCATCTTCGAAGACCGGAAAGGCGATCGGCGAGAGGATCTTGAAGTTGACCAGGTAGAGAGCGGCGCCGTAGAGCGTTCCCGCGAACGCGAGCGCACCATTGCTCTTCAGCCGCGAGGCCAGGAGAGCGAAGACGACGCCGAAGAGCGCCGAGAGGCCGACGTGAACGGCAAGGCCGACCCCCGCGCTGGTGCTGCCCGTCATCATGGCGTCGTCGCCCTTGACGATCGTCGAGATCATGAGCAGGGGTCCCTTCGCCGGGTCCCCGACGCTCGTGGCGAACCACATCGTGACAGCGAGGAACACCGCTCCAGCCACGATTCCCCCCACCGCACCTCGGCCCAGCCAACTCGCCGAGTTGGACCCTGCCTGTCGCTGATCCGTCATCAGCCCTCCTTCGAGATGGGCGAGAAGCCGCCCGCCAAACCGTCGGGCTGGAAACCCGACGACGGCGAGGCGTATTCCGACGGTCCTCAGAATGGGCTACCGGCCGGCCTCAGTTGAGCCGCGTCGAGCACCCGGACAGCTTCTGGTCGTGCGCGCCGATCTCGTCCCCAACACCTCCATCGCCGGTAAGGGCAGAGCGTCCCCGAGAGGATGCCGGACCACGCGGCGGCGACGTCACGCCCGCTCACCTGTCTCCGCGCCGTCCGCGTCGATCTGGCCAGTGGCCAGCATCTCGCCGAAGGCCCGGAGGCGCCGAATCGACGCG
Organism: Actinomycetota bacterium; assembly: GCA_030777265.1. Classification (GTDB taxonomy): domain Bacteria; phylum Actinomycetota; class Nitriliruptoria; order Nitriliruptorales; family JAHWKO01; genus JALYGD01. The sequence goes on from JALYGD010000067.1 coordinate 1,868, forward strand.
GGATCGGGGACCGGCTTGCGTCGGCTGAGCGAGCGCTTGATCTCGAGATAGGTGGCCGCCTCCATCCCACAGCGGCGCTGCCCGCCGGTCTGAAGTCGGCGGCGATCGCCGGGACGACACTGCTGTCGCTGCTCCGGCCGGGGCCGCCCCGGGCCCTCGTCGCCCGGCTGGGCCCAGGGCGGGGGCTGACCGTCGAGCGCCTGGATCCGGCCGGGGAGCTCCGGGAGCGGCGGGACGGAGCGCCTTCGCCGTCGGCCGGACGGCGCCCGGCCTCCGGACGTCCACCGTCGCCACCCGCCGTCGTCGCTGCGCTGGCTCCTAGCACGGCCCGCCCCGCCCTCCTCCTGTCCCTTCGTCATCGTGCGGCTCGATCTCGTGCTCTTGCGAATGGAACCGAGCTTCTCCTCACGGCTACCGGAGCCGGGACCCAGGCTCAGGGAGCCAGCCGGTAGAACCGCCAGAAGTCGTGCTCGATGGGCAGAACGTCGGTCCGGCCGAAACCGGCCTGGGTGGCGTAGCTCCGGACCGTGTCGGGGCGGATGACCGTGCCGGTGCCCGCCGAGTCTTCGTCGAGCATGCCGACCGCGAGGCAGTGCAGCACGCTCCAGCCGTAGTTGAACCGCTCGATCTCGTCACCGGGTGCTCCGAACCGTTCGGCGACCCGCTCGTCGGCGATCACGACGCTGCCTCCGTCGACGAGGAGCTCGCGAGCGGTGCGGAGCGCCTCGACCGGGTGGTTCATGTCGTGGAGGGCTTCGAAGATGGTGACCAGGTCGTAGCGGCCGGTGAGGGCTGGGTCGCTGGCGTCGTGCACGACGGGCCGGACTCGATCGGCCAGCCCCTCGGCGGCGACCTTGGCTCGGGCGGCCTCGATCGACGCGGCATCGACGTCGATGGCGTCGACGGACACGTTCGGGTAGGCGCGGGCGATGGCGACGCTCGACCATCCCGAACCGCAGGCGAGGTCAGCGACGCGCGCCGGGGGCTCGGCGCGCAGGCGGGCGTCGACATCGGGGATGGACGCCAGCCAGTCGGCGAGCTGGTTGACGAACATCGGGCGGTTGATTGCCTCGATGCCCGCCCGCACATCGGCGCCGTAGTCCTCGTAGGGCACACCGCCCCCGGTGCGGTAGGCGTCCAGCAGCGCCTCCATCGGTGCGCTCACGCCGATGGCCAGCGTGGCGAGCGGCGTGAGGTAGTTGAGGTTCTCCTCCTCGACGAACACGGCCCGGTGGGCCGCCGGCAGTCGGTAGCGCCGCTCGCCGGGCGCGGCGTCAGGGTCGTCGACGCTGAGGAACCCGGCAACAGCCTGCTGCTCGAGCCACTCGCGGACGTAGCGCTCGGCGGTGCCGGTACGGGCGGCGAGCTCTGCCGCGGTGGCATCCCCCCCGTCGGCCAGAGCCCGGTAGAAGCCGAGACGACCGCCGAGGTGCACCGAAGCGATCTCCAGCGTGTCGATCGTCGCTGCGAACAGGCGCTCGACGAGCGCCTGCGTCGTGCCAGCAAGCGGTGATGCCGCTACTTCAGTCATTTCGGTTCTCCTTCATGTCTCGCACGATCTCGACAACGGGCATCGAGTGCCACTCCATGGTCGCCGGCCTCGACGACGACGGCATCCTCGCGGCTACGAGGGATCTTTGCCTCCGGTCAGGAGCGCGGAAGGGCAGGAGGGCGCCCACGAGGAAGACCACTGTCGCCAGATGGACGCGCCCCAGGTGCCCGACGGTGTCGAAGGTCGTTGGGATGGTGAGCCGGCAGGGGCACGACCAGAGCGAGTACCGGAGCCGCCACGGCGGCAGCCCAGGCCCATAGCTGCCCTCGGCGCACGCCGAACCCACGCCAGGGCGGCGACGGAAAGACCGGTGGGGGCGATGAATCCCGAGAGAGCGATGTGAAGGTGCCCCACGTAGTGGAACAGCGAGGGGCTGAACTCCACGATCTCGTCCTTTCCGACGTTCACCTCGACGGGCCGATACTCACCTCGTCCCGCCCCCAAAGGTGGACTGGGCCGACGGGAATCGGCCTCGCCTCGTTGCGCCCGACGAAGCCGCCGAGGTGAGGTTGGGCGCTCTGCGGGAGGTCCTCTCCGAGATGACCGGCGGCTTGTGGCGAGGTTCGTGACCGATCCGTGACCATGGGCGGAAGCTGACGTCATCCGAGCCGCAAGCCCGTGAGCAGGGCGTCGACGGGGAGAACGCTGTGCCGACGGAGAGATTCGAACTTTCCTCTTGGCCGTTACTGCTGGTGCCGGCAGATGCTGGGAAAGGCGCTGTGACCAGGGAAGAGGTTGTTGCGGGTACGGGCTCAGGGACGCCTGGTGTCGGGCTGTTTCGCAGGGTTCGTGACCACGATGTGACCACGCTCGCAGGAATCGGTGGCGAAGATCATCGACTCCCTGCTGCGGGCCGACCTGGTGATCTGCGACGAGCTCGGCTTCCCTCCGCTCGACCTGGTCGGCAGCCAGCTGCTGTTCCGCTTCGTGGCCGCGGCCTACGAGCGCCGGTCGCTCAGCATCGCCAGCCACTGGCCCTTCGAGGCCTGGGGCCGGTTCCTGCCCGAGCACACCACCGCCACCTCCTTGCTCGACCGGCTCCTCCACCACGCCGTGGTAGTCGTCACCGAGGGCGAGAGCTACCCGCATGCGGGA
>JALYGD010000068.1 GCA_030777265.1 Actinomycetota bacterium
CGGGCGAACGATCCGCTGCTGCACACGCACGTGCTGGTCGCCAACCTCGCCCGGACCGTCGCCGACGGGATCTGGCGCACGCTCGATTCGCGCGCCCTGTTCGCTCATGCGAAGACGGCCGGGTTCCTCTACCAGGCCCACCTGCGTCATGAGCTGACCCGCAGGCTGGGGGTCGAATGGGGGCAGGTCGTCAATGGTCACGCCGATCTCGCTGGGGTGCCGCGCGAGTGGATCGACCACTTCTCCCGCCGGCGCACCCAGATCCTCCAAGCACTGGAGGCGCGCGGGGAAAGCTCAGCGAAGGCCGCCCAGATCGCCACCCTCGAAACGCGGCAGGCCAAACAGCGGTCGGCCTCCGAGGCGGAGCTGCGTGCCTTCTGGGAGCGCCGGGCCCGGGAGGTCGTTATCGATCACACCTGGCCAGACACGCTCCTCCACGTGACGACCCCGCGCTGTCCGGACGCGCTCGGGCTGTATCACGACCTAGTACGCAGCGAAGGACTGACCGAGCATGCCTCCACCTTCACCCGCCGCGACGTCCTCCGCACCGTTGCCGAGCGCCTGCCCACCGGCGCCCCGGTCGAGGCGGTCGAACAGCTCGCCGACGCCATCATCGACCACGACCCTGAGCGAGTCATACCGCTCGGGCCCACCCGCGGGCAGCTCACCACGCTCGACGCCATCCGTCGCGCCGACGGCACGGTCGTCCCCGCCGACGCCGACGAGCCGCGCTACACCACCCGCGGGCTGCTGCTCACCGAACAGCGCGCCCTCAACTGGGCAATGGCACGCCTCGATGCCGGGGCGGCCAGGGTCGATCGCGGCCAGGTGGAGGATGCGGTCCGCCGGCGTGGCCTATCGGATGGGCAGGCCGCGATGGTGCACCAGGTCACCACCTCCGGGCATGGAGTGGAGGTGGTGGTCGGCAAGGCCGGGACCGGCAAAACCTATGCCCTGGACGCCGCCCGCGATGCCTGGACCAGCGCCGGCATCCGAGTCACCGGCGTCGCCCTCGCGGCACGCGCAGCAATCGAGCTGCAGGACTCGGCTGGCATCCCCTCCACCACTCTGGCTCGCCTACTGACGCAAGTCGAGGACGGTCGGCCCGGCTCCCCACTGGCTCCCGGGAGTGTGCTGGTGGTGGACGAGGCCGGGATGGTCGGCACCCGCCAGCTCGCCCGCCTGCTCGACCGCGCAGGAAGCCAACACGTGAAGGTCGTGCTGGTCGGCGACCCCCACCAGCTACCCGAGATCGACGCCGGCGGCCTCTTCCGCGCCCTGACCACCCGCCTGCCCACCATTGAGCTGACCCACAACCACCGCCAGGCAGAGCCGTGGGAGGCCGACGCGCTCGACCAGGTCCGCCACGGCGACCCCGCCCAGGCCGTCAGCGCCTATCAAGCCCACGGCCGTATCGTCACCGCCGACACCGCCGAAGCCGTCCGTGAACAGCTCGTGGCCGACTGGTGGCACGCCTACGACCAGGTGGGCGCCACGAGCGCAGCGATGGTGGCGCTGCGCAGGGCCGACGCCGACGACCTCAACGCCCGCGCCCGCACCCGACTGCTCGCGGCCGGCCACCTCACCGGACCGACCTTCGACGTCGACGGCCTGGCGTTCCAGACCGGGGACCGGATCGTGTGCCTGCGCAACGACCGGCGCATCGGCGTAGTCAACGGAACCCGCGCCACCATCACCGCCGTCGACCCGGACGGCCACATGCTCGACGTCACCACCGACGACGGCCGGCAACTGACCCTCCCCGCCTCCTACCTCGAAGCGGGCCACGTCGCCCACGCCTACGCCATCACCGGCCACAAGGCTCAGGGCTTGACCGTGGACCACACCTTCGTGCTCGGCTCTCCCGAGCTGTACCGCGAATGGGGCTACGTAGCGCTGTCCCGCGGCCGCCACACCAACCACCTCTACGTTTGCGCCGGGGTCGGCGACGAGGAACTCCACCAGCACGCTCATGAACCCCCGGTCGACCAGATCACGAGTCTCGCGGCACGGCTACGGCGCTCGCGCGCACAAGAGCCCGTCTCGGTCGAGATCAGCCAGCAGGCCGCCCAGTGGCGACAACTCCACGCCCGGCTGCACGCTCCTGACATCGCCCGCCGGCAGCACCTCGCCGAGCGGCGCGGTGCCCTACTGGAGAACCGCGAACGCATCCATGACCGCCTGGTCGCAATCGGGCAGCAGCTCGACGGCCAGGGCCGCGGCCTCGGACGCTGGCGGAACCGGCACGAGATCGCCCGCCTCGAAGGCGACCACAGAACCCGCTACGCGTGGCTGGACAGCATCGACGCGCAGCTGCGCCAGGTCGATGCCGAACTCGCGTCCCTGCCGACCAAGCGCGAGATCGCCGACCTCAGGGACCACTACCGACGGCTGACCACCAACCTGTACTGGACGGCCTCTCGCCGCGTCGCCGGGTTCGAACGCGACTGTCCCGCCTACCTCGCGACGACGATCGGCACCCCGCCGGCCAAGCCGCACCACTGTCAGGGGTGGCAGAAGGCCGCGTCCTCGGTCGAGCAGTACCGGCTGCGCTGGGGTGTCACCGAGCCCGACCGACCGCTCGGCCCCGAGCCAGCCGACGCACTCCAGCGGGACGACCATCGCTGGGCTGCCATGGCGATCGAGCGGCACCGACACGAGCTGGACCGCGAAGTGACACCTGGGCGCAGCCGGGGGCCCGAGATCACTCTTAGCCGATGAGATTTCCACATCTTGCCGGCACGCCTCCCGGAACCGCGAGCGGCAAGAAGCGACGCTGGAACATCAGGAGCCGAGGAGAAGCGCAGGAAGCGGAGACGGGGATCATGAGCGGAGGGCTGATATGGCACAGAAGCCAAACCCAGGCGTCACCCGCTACCAGACCAGGGACGGCCAGCAGCGGTGGCGGGTCACCTATGACCTTCTGCCCGGCCCCGATGGTGAGCGCCGGCGGACCACCAAGCGCGGCTTTCGGACGGTGACGGAGGCCAACCGTTTCCGGCGGGAAGCCTTCAGCCGTCACGAGCAGGGCCTCGGTCGCGACCCGGCCCGCGGACGCCAGAGACTCGCGGACTACCTGCGGGCGTGGCTCGAGGGCGTATCGGTGAAGCCGACCACCCGCGCCGACTACCGCCAGTCGATCGAGTGCTACATCGTTCCCCGGCTCGGCGGAGTGCGACTCGAGCAGCTCACCGCCGAGCACCTCGACAGGCTGTACCGCGGGCTCGAGCGAAACGGCAAGCGGCGCGGAGCGTGCCGCACCGACGGACGGAGCTGTGAGGTCGACGGGTGCTCCCCGCATCTCCACGACGGCCTGAAGGCCAAGAGCATCCGCAACGTCCACGGGTGCCTGCACGTCGCGCTCGAGGCGGCGGTGGAACGGGGCTACGTGCCGCGCAACGTGGCCGACCTCGCCAACCCGCCGAAGGCGAAGCGCGCACGGTCCCGCAACCCCCGCGACAACTGCTGGACACGCGACCAGCTGGTCGCCTTCCTCGACCACTGCCGCGACGAGAGCGACCGGCTGTACGCCCTGTGGTTCCTGATCGCCACCACCGGGCTGCGCCGGGCCGAGACGCTCGCGCTGCGCTGGCCCGACATCGACCTCGACGACGCACGGCTCACCATCCGCGAGACGGTGACCGTCGCCGACGGCGTCGTCGTGTGGCAGCACGACGCCAAGAGCGACGACAGCGAGCGCACCATCGCGCTCGACGCCCGTACCGTCGCCGCCCTCCGCGACCATCGCAAGCGGCAGCTCGAGGAACGGCTCGTGTGTGGTCCGGCCTGGTCGACCGACAGGCGGGACCGTGACCTCATCTTCACACGCCCCGACGGAACAGCCATACCGCCGAAGCGGGCCTCGCAGATGTTCACCCGCCGGGTGGATGCGGCCGGCCTCCCCCGAGTCGGCGTCCACGGGCTGCGGCACACCTGGGCCACGCTCGCACTGCGCGCAGGGGTGCCGGTCAAGGTCGTCAGCGAGCGGATCGGCCATGCCGACCCGGCCGTCACTATGCAGGTGTACGCGCACGCACTCGAGGGTGACGACGCCGCAGCTGCCGAGGTGACGGCCGCTGCGATCTTCGGAGACTGACGAGCACCACCCATCCCCGTCGAGGCCCGGCTCCGCCCGGGGCCTCAACCGATTGCCCACGGTGTCAAAATGGTGTCACGGACAACGAAAACGCCCCCGGGAGGGATCGGTAGCGTTCCTGCGATTCTGCCATATTCGGGGCACTAGAGGGGTCTAGCGACTAAGTGGGCGAGAGAGGACTTGAACCTCCACCCCCTCTCGGGGACACGGACCTGAACCGTGCGCGTCTGCCTGTTCCGCCACTCGCCCGTCGGCCGGCTCTTGGGATGCCGAGCGCCCGATAGTACCCTCCATGACCGCCGGCCACGATCTGCGACATCCGGTGAATCACCCTTCCGGCGTCGACGCCCACGACTTGGGGCCTTCCCTCCACTGACCGGTCCCGTGCGGCAGGCTTCATTTCGGAACGTAGCGTTCACGCTACCCATTCGGCCAGGGAAGGGACCCGGCCTCCTAGGTATCCTCTGAGCAGTACATCGTCCACTTGGCGCCGCGGGCGACGGGGTCACGTTGCCGGTCGGGGGGGTGTGAACGCGACCCGCTGAGCCTCGGCAGCGCGGTCTCATGGACGTCGCCACGCAAACTTACCGAAGGCCGATTGCGTGTTGAGTGATTTCGAGCGGCGTCTGGAGCACGCGGTAGAAGGATTCTTCGCCCGCGCCTTCCGCTCGGCTCTACAACCAGTCGAGCTAGCGAAGGCGCTGCGACGCTATGCCGAGGACAATCAGCACGTGACCGAAGCCGGGGTCATCGTGCCGAACCTCTACCACTTCTTGCTGAATTCCAGTGATGTAGAACGCCTCGCAACTCTAGGTGATCCGCTGAAGCGCGAACTCGCGGAGGCCGTTGCCCAGGCCGCCCGCGAGCGCGGCTGGCGGCTGCGTGGACCCGTGGTAGTACGTATCGAGGAGTCCGCTGAGGTCAGGTACGGCACCTACCACCTAGCAGGCAGGGTCGAGTCACTGTCGCTCGACGCCACCGGCGCGGTTCCGGCCTTCGGCGGGCAGCGGCACGAGAGCAGTCGCGAACGGTACGCGCTGCGTGTCGTGCGAGGCGGAAAACAGGGTGCAGAAGTGGAACTCGACGACGCCCGGCTTCTCGCCGGCCGCCATCCAGACTGCCACATCGAACTCGACGATCCAACGGTTTCGCGGCAGCATGCTGCCTTCGTCCGCCGCGGCGGGGACTGGTGGGTCATCGACCTCGACTCCACGAACGGCACTCGGGTCAATGGAGCCGCCGCGACCGAGCACGTGCTCCAGCCTGGCGACAGGATCGAACTCGGCCAAGCCGTCGTGGAGCTCGTGGAGGTGTAGGTGCCGGTTGCGCTGCTCACGCTCCTCAAGCTGGTCCTTTTGGCCCTGCTCTACCTGTTCCTGTTCCGGCTGGCGCGTGCGGTGACGGCCGACCTGTACGGCCCGCGACGTCGGCATGCTCCTAGCCCTCCCCGCCCGGCCGTGGCCGAACCGGCCCCGCGCCGTAATCGTCGTCGGCCTCGCGAACTCGTCGTCCACCCACCGGACGGACGGCCTCGTGTCGTGCCGCTCGAGGCGCAGACGGTCACGCTTGGGCGAAGCGAACGGATGACCGTAGCTCTTGAGGACGTGTACGTCTCGGACGAACACGCCCTCGTCGCACCAGATGACAATGGCTGGATCGTGCGGGACCTGGGCTCGACAAATGGGACCTATCTGAACGGTGCCAAAGTGACCCAGCCGACGCCGATCGCGGCCGGAGACCAGCTACGGCTCGGCAAGACCCGCGTCGAGGTGCGCCGATGAGGGGCCTCGAGACGGCGGCGGCGACCGACAAGGGGCGGGTGCGATCGCGCAACGAGGACGCGTACTGGGTCGGCGAGTGCGCCTTCGGGGTAGCCGACGGTATGGGGGGCCACCTCGCGGGAGACGTCGCGTCCGCGACTGCGCTGTTGCCGGTGCAGGCCCTCGACGGCAAGGTTTTCCCTGACGCTCCCAGCGCCCAGGCCGCCCTGCTTGACGCCATCCTCGCCGCGAATGCCGCGGTTGTCCGCAAGGCTGCGAACGAGCCCAGCCTGTACGGCATGGGCACAACCCTGACCGCGACCCTCGTCGAGGGCCGCCGCCTGCATGTTGCCCATGTGGGAGATTCACGGGCGTATCTGCTTCGTGATGGCGGTTTTACTCAGCTCACCCGCGACCACACCCTCGTAGCGCACCTCATAGAAGAAGGACAGATCACCAAAGAGGAGGCCGCCGTCCACCCGCAGCGGTCGATCATCACCCGCGCCATCGGAGTGGACGTCGACCTGGACGTGGACACGCTCACGATCGAACTACAGGACGGCGACCAGATCCTGCTCTGCTCCGACGGGCTGACGAACCCCCTGACCGACGAAGAGATCCGGGCGGTGCTGACGTCGGGATCCGATACGCAAGGAGCGGCGCAACGGCTGGTCGACCTTGCCAACGAGCATGGCGGACCGGACAACATTACGGTGGTGCTCATTCGCTACCACGAGGACGGTGCTCGCAACGGCCGCGTAACGACGATGCTCATACGGACCGACGTCAGCCAACCGGCGGACCAGCATGACTGGGCCGAGACGCTTGGGCGGATGGGAAGGTTGGCCCCACGCCGGGGGCAGTCGGCCGAGCACGAGGAGTCGCGTGAGGGCCTGTTCGTACGGCGCCTGATGTTCGCGCTCGCAGTCGCAGTCCTGGTGCTCGGGCTGGGTGCGCTTGGCGGCTGGTGGCTGTTGTCCCGCTCGTACTTCGTGGGGCTCGACGGGGACGCGGTCACGATCTACCAGGGCGTGCCGGCCGCCATTGGGCCGATCGAGTTGTCGTGGGTTGCCGAGCGCACCGAGCTCGAAAGGTCCGAGCTGCCCCCGTGGTTCGTTACGCGCTTACGCGAGGGCATCGCCGCCGCCGACCTCGCGGACGCCCGTAAGATCGCGCAGAGCGCACCGCGCCGCGAGCCTGCCCCCGAGCCACCACCTCCCGCCGGGGGGACACCGGCAGACGGGATCCCGCGGCCCCCTTCTCCATGACGGAAGCGGCGAGCACAGACCGATGAGCGCAAACGGGTCGGCGCTCGTTGAAAACCTACGCGCTCGTGCGACGGAGCGTCATCTCCTCGCACTCGCACTCGTCGTGGTGGTCGCCGCTTACACGCTGGTGGGACTCGCCGAGGCCGCGGTCGTCCCAACCAGCACGTTCACCTATGCAGCCATCCTTCTCGCGCTCGCCGTCATCGCGCACTTGGCTGTGCGCCGGTTCGCATCGCTCGCCGACCCGATCCTGCTTCCTACCGTCTTCCTACTGAACGGGCTCGGTCTCGCGCTCATCCGCCGTCTCGACTTCGCCAACGGCACCGAGCTGGCGGTTGCCCAGACCACCTGGACGATCGTTGGTATCGGGGCATTCGCGCTCACTCTCATCGCGGTGCCCGACCACCGACGTCTCACCCGCTACCGGTACAGTGCGGGGCTCGCCGCGATCCTCTTGCTGCTGCTGCCCCTGCTCCCCATCGTCGGCTACGAGGTGAACAACGCCCGCCTCTGGGTCGACCTCGGCCTGGTTTCGTTCCAACCAGGCGAGTTCGCGAAGCTCGCCATGGTCATCTTTCTGGCCGGCTACCTCGAGGAGAAACGGGCACTGCTGTCGGTGGCCACAACCCGGTTCGGCCCGTTCCTCATACCGTCTGCTCGCCACCTCGCGCCCGTCCTCGTCGCCGCACTCGGCGGTATCGGCGTCCTCGTGTTCCAAAAGGATCTCGGCTCGAGCCTGCTGTTCTTCGGCGCCTTCATCGTCATGCTCTACATCGCGACGGGGCGGGCGGCGTACCCGACTCTCGGGATCCTCACCTTTCTGGGCGGGGCGTGGCTCGCCTATCTGCTCTTCTCCCACGTGCGAGTCCGCTTCAACATCTGGCTCGACCCATGGTCGGATCTCCACGGCAGCGGTTGGCAAATCGCCCAGTCGCTGTTCGCCCTGGGGACAGGAGGAGTGACGGGGACAGGGCTCGGGCTCGGCCATCCGGAGATCCCCGAAGCCGCGACCGACGCGATTTTCGCCGTGCTTGGAGAGGAGCTCGGGCTGCTCGGCACGACGGCAGTGCTCACGAGCTTCCTCCTGGTTATCACGAAGGGTTACAAGGCAGCGATGACGTCCCGCGATGAGGTGGGTACCCTGCTCGCCGCGGGTCTCGCCTCAATTCTTGCGCTGCAGGTGTTCGTCATCGTCGGTGGGATCACCCGTCTCGTTCCGCTCACCGGGGTGACGCTGCCGTTCGTCTCGTACGGCGGTTCCAGTC
>JALYGD010000069.1 GCA_030777265.1 Actinomycetota bacterium
GACAGGTACGACCATTCCGGCGCGGTCGACATGAACAGCGTCTCCACGTCGCCGAGTCGACGGTTCATCTGCGCCATTTGAAGTTCGTACTCGAAGTCACTGACTGCCCGCAGTCCCTTGACGATGACCCGGATGCCGTGGGCCTTGGAGAAGTCGACGAGCAGGCCCTCGAACGTGTCGACGGCAACGTTGTCGAGATGCGACGTGGTTTCCACGACGAGCCGTACGCGATCCTCGAGGCCGAACAGCGCCCGCTTCGCCGTGTTCTGCAACACCGCCACTACGACCTCGTCGAAGCGGGACGCCGCCCGCTCGATGATGTCGAGATGGCCGTAGGTGATGGGGTCGAAGCTGCCGGGGCAGACCGCGGAGACGGCCACCGGAGGTCACCTCTTTCTCAGCCTGGATCAACCGGGGGGACGGCTTCACCAGGGTCGGGCGTCACCGCCGCGCCTGTCGCCGGCGCGTGGGCTTCATAGAGCAGCGTGTCACCGTAGCGTCGCTCGCGGCCGGGCAGGAGCCGCTCCGGCCACATTGGGGGATGCGTCCGCCTGCCGAGCTCAACCACGACCACCCCTCCGGGCACGGTGACCGGAGCGACGAGACGTAGGACTTCCTCGAGCTCGGCCGGATCAACCTGGTAGGGGGGGTCGATGAGCACGATGTCGAAGGGTGCGCTGGGCAGCCCGACCCGGAGGGCCGTGCACACGTCCTCACGTAGGACGACCGCCTGTGTGAGAAGCCCGGTCCGTGACAGATTGTCTCTGAGCGCCTCCTGTGCGGAGGCGGCATGTTCGACGAAGGTCGCGCTTACAGCTCCCCGTGACAACGCTTCGATTCCGAGTGCGCCTGAGCCGGCGTAGAGGTCGGCCACCCGCGCCCCGCGCAGCCGCCGTGCGAGCGATGAGAACAAGGCCTCTTTGGCTCGGTCGCTGGTCGGGCGCGTGTCGCGGCCTGGCGGGGCGGTGAGGCGACGCCCCCGCGCGACGCCCGCAATGACCCGCACGGCGTTCTCCGACCTCCTCCGAGCTGTTGCCCGCTGGGAGCTGGCCGGGAGAGCCCGGCCGTACCGTAAAGGATACGCCGCCCTCCCAGTCCCTCGTGCGCTCAGCCAGCCGAGAGCGCTTCCAGTTCCTCGAGTCCACCGTGGTAGCGTCGACGCACCTCGTGCCGGAGCGCCTCCACCTCCTCGTCCCTCAGGGATGGATGCACTGCCACGAGCTTCTGAGCGGCCGCTCGCGTCTCCGCGACGAGTTCGACGTCTCGGGCGAGACGCACGAGCTTGAAGTCGGGTGCACCCGATTGGCGTACCCCGAACAGATGACCCTCGCCGCGGAGTTGAAGGTCGGTCTCGGCCAGTGCGAAGCCGTCGCTCGTACTCGCGACCGCCTCGAGGCGTGCTCGAGCCTCGTTGCTCTGCGGGTCGGCGAACAAGACGCAGTAGCTGCGGGACGTGCCCCGTCCCACACGTCCGCGCAGCTGGTGCAGCTGTGAGATGCCGAAGCGTTCGGCGTCCTCGACGACCATGATGGTCGCGGTCGGCACGTCGACCCCGACTTCGATCACGGTCGTGGTGACGAGCACATCGAAGTCACCACGCCGGAAGCCCGCCATGGCCGCCTCCTTGTCCTCGCTGCGCATGCGGCCGTGGACGAGCCCGACGCGCAGGTCGGGAAAGACCTCGGCACACAGGCGGGCATGCTCGGCCTCGGCGGCGCGGGCGCCGACCTCGTCGGACTCCTCGACAAGCGGGCAGACGACATAGGTCTGATAGCCGGCCGCCGCTTGGGAACGTACGAAGTCGTAGAGTCGCTCGCGGCGGTGGCTCTCGGCGGGAGTTATGAGCTGCGTCACGATCTCGTGGCGCCCAGGGGGCAGCTCGTCGAGGACAGTCACGTCGAGGTCGCCGAAGAAGGTCAGCGCGAGCGAACGCGGGATCGGTGTCGCCGTCATGACGAGAACGTCAGGGCAGGACCCCCCCACCCGCTCGGGAATCTCCCGGGCCCCCACCTCTCCCGACCCTTTCTCCTTCAGCTTCATGCGCTGGTGAACGCCGAAGCGGTGCTGCTCGTCGACGACGACAACTCCCAGATCGCGGAAGCGCACCTCTTCCTCTAACAACGCATGGGTGCCGACGACGAGATCGACCTCGCCTGCGAGCAACTCGGCGAGGATGCGACGGCGCGACGCACCTGTCGTTGCCGAGGTGAGCAACTCGACCCGGACGCTGTCGAGAACGTTGACACCGAGCGGGGCGAGCTGGTCGATGAGCGTGCGGTAGTGCTGCTCGGCCAGAACTTCCGTCGGAGCCATGACGGCGGCCTGCCGCCCATGGTCCACGGCACACAGCGTCGTCCATGTTGCCACCAGGGTCTTGCCGGACCCGACGTCGCCCTGCAGCAGCCGGTGCATGGGCCAGTGCCGGGCGAGGTCCCCCCCGATCTCCTCGAACGCCCGCCGCTGGGCGCGGGTGGGCCTGAACGGCAGCGCCGCGAGGAAGCGCTCGGCCAGACCGCCGGCCACCGGGGCGTTGTCGAGTCCGGCGGCCTGAGTCCGCAGACGCTCCCGGCGCCACTGCAGCCCCGCCTGCAGCGTGAAGAGCTCGTCGAACGCCAGACGGCGGCGAGCGGCACGAGCCTGCCCTTCGTGCTCGGGAGCGTGGATCGCGCGGACCGCGTCGTCGAGGGGAATGAGCCCGAATTGGTGTCGCAGGCGTGGTGGCAGGAAATCAGGTAGAGGCGGTAGAGCGGACAGCGCTCGCTCGATCCATCCGGCCAGGCGCCAGCTCGGCAGAGCCTCGGTGGCTGGATAGATTGCGAGAAGCCGCCGGTGGACACTGTCCTCCCAACCCGCCCGGGCCTGCGGCCCTTCCCGGTCCCGTTCCTCTCGGCCAAGCGCTTGCACGGCCGGCATCACCAGACGAAGGCCGCCGAACTTCTTCTCCAGCCTGCCGCTGAAGGCTGCGACCGTGCCGGGGGGAAGTCGGCGCTCGCGCCACTGCTGGTTGAACCATGTCACCTTGAAACAGGTGCCGGCCCGGTCCCGCACCTTCGCCTCACTGATGACGATCCGGTGACCACGGCGGCGCGAACGGGGGGTGAGGTGGCTCCAGTCGAGGATGGTTGCTACGAGCGTCACCGGCTCGCCGATGCGCGCGACCTCGAGCGGAAGGACGTCTCCGAGGTCCTCGTAGCGACGCGGGTAATGCTCGAGGAGGTCGCGGACGGTCACGATACCGAGCTGGTCGGCGAGCTTGGCGGCAGCACGATGTCCGACGCTGCCGATGGCCGAGACCGGATCGTCGAGTAGCAGCACAGCTACGTCAGCCGAACACGAAGAAAGCCCGTCGTCGGTCGCCCGGGATGGGAGACCTCAGCTCGCCCACGTCCGCTCCGTACTCGTCAGACTCGTCCAGCCAGCCGGTTCCTGAGGCCGGGGCCGGCCCGTCGGCGTCTGAGCGTGAACATCCTACCTACCTGTCGCGCCCCATCGTCCGAGCGCACGGCGTCAACACAGGCAGCACAGGCAGCACAGGCAGCGGAGCGCTGACCCCCCCGCCCGCCCTACAGCGAAGCGTCAGAGCGAGGCTTTAGCCTCCATCTCTGTGCCGAGGAGGCGGCTGGGAGGAGGACCCCGTGTTGACGATCCGCCACGTTCACGACAACCGGGCGACGATTGTCGAGCCCGACAGGCTCGGCGCAGCCCTCGCCGGGCCGGGCTTCGTCTGGCTTGACCTCACCGAGCCCACGGCGGACGAGGAGACCGTCCTCGACCTCCCCATGCTCGGAATCGATCCTCTCGCCAAAGAAGACATTGTCGAGGACGTCCATCTGCCCAAGCTCGATGTTTACAGCGATCACGCGCTCCTCACCGTCCACGCGATCGAGATCGAGACGTCGACGGTGGAACTCACCACGATGGAGCTCGACATCGTGATCGCGAGGGACTACCTGCTCACCTACCACCGGCGGCGGATCACCGCGATCGACGCGATCGCCCAGCTTGTGCATCGGGACCAGCCCTGGCCCGACAGCCCGGTAGGAGTGGCGCACCGCATCCTCAATGTCATGAACGACGTGTTCGTGCCGTTTCTCGATCTGCTCGGTAAGCGGCTCGACCTCGTCGAGGAGGACGTGCTGCGCAGCCCGGCACTTACGACACGCGACGAGATCTTCGCCCTGCGGCGCGACCTCATCACGCTGCGGCGCATCTCCGTGCCCCAGGCCGACGTTATCCGGCGACTCGGACGCGAGCAGATCCCTGTCGTGCGGGCAGCGGACCGGGTCTACTTCCGCGACGTCTACGACCACCTCTATCGCATGGCCGAACTCTCGGAGGTCTACCGCCAACTCATCGAGAGCGCCTACGACATGTACCGGTCGGTGCGTGAGGACGAGACGAACCGTCGCCTCGCCATTCTCACCATGGTCTCCACTCTGCTGCTGCCGATCACCGCCATCGCCGGCATCTACGGCATGAACTTCGTGCATATGCCCGAACTCGACGAGACCTGGGTGTACCCGACGCTCTGGGTGATCTTCGTCATCCTCATCGCCGGCGGGCTGCTCGTGTTCAGGTCATGGGGCTGGCTGGGCAGGGAAAAAGAGGACGCTGAGGCCGCACATCGCCAGCGTCTCGTCGAGCGACTCGAGCTGCCGATCCTCGGTAAGGTCGTGCGGGTACCTGCCTACGGGGCCCGCTTTGCTCTCAAGGGGGGACGCCGGGTGGCTGGCATGGGCTGGCGGCTCGGCCGTCGCCGGCTGCGGTTCAGACGCCGAAGTCGACGCTCCCATCGCTGACCTTCGGCTGGGGGCCGACGCGGGTGTCGGTCGGAACGCCTTGTCGTGATCGTGTGCCAGGCTTTCCAAGCAACCCAGGAACGCATGCCGTTA
Organism: Actinomycetota bacterium; assembly: GCA_030777265.1. Taxonomy (GTDB): domain Bacteria; phylum Actinomycetota; class Nitriliruptoria; order Nitriliruptorales; family JAHWKO01; genus JALYGD01. The sequence goes on from JALYGD010000069.1 coordinate 4,893, forward strand.
GGCGGTCGGTCACGTTCCCCGCTACCCTCTGAGGTCGTTCCTGGCAGGCCAGCACCGTGGCGAGGCGGTCGGTCGCCAGTCCGCAGGAGGAAGGGTCCCAGCATGGCGTCCATGTGCGAGATCTGCGGGAAGGGTCCGTGGTTCGGCAAACAGGTGAGCCACTCCCACCGACGCAGCTCTCGCCGCTGGGCCCCGAACATTCAGCGTCTGCGGGTCCTGCGCGACGGCTCCGTCCAGCGGATCGACGTCTGCACCTCGTGTGTGAAGGCCGGCAAGATCCAGCGTGCCCCGTCGCGAACCCAGGGGTAGCTCACGGCAGGCGGATTCCCCGCCTCGCGTCCCATGCCGGATTCACCGGCCCGATGCCGGCTCCTACCGGGATCCCGTTCGCGATTGCGCCGGTCACGAACCGCTTGGCTTCCTGCACAGCGGTGATGACGTCGTCGCCCAGGGCGAGCCGCCCGCCGATCGCGGAGGCGAGCGTGCACCCGGTGCCGTGGGTGTCGCGCGTGTCGAGCCGGCGAGAGCGGACCTCGTGCCACGTCTCGCCATTGGTGAGCAGATCGATGGCATCCTCGTTCCCGGGCAGGTGACCGCCCTTGACGAGCACCCACCGCGGCCCCAGCTCGAGCATCGCCTCGGCCGCCGGGCGCAGGTCGGCGACACCGTTGACCTTCACACCGCAGAGCAGCCCGACCTCCGAGACGTTCGGGGTGACGACCAGGGCCAGCGGCAGGAGCGCCTCGCGTAGCGCATCGACCGCCTCCGGGTGCAGCAGCGGGTCACCGTGCTTCGATGCGCTCACGGGGTCGATGACGACGCGCTCGAGACCGTGATCGCGCAACCCGGCTGCGACGGAGGTGATGATCTCCGCGTTCGCCAGCATCCCGGTCTTCACCACGTCGACACCCAGATCCTCGACGACGACGTCGAGTTGGAGACGGACGAAATCGGCCGGCACCGCGTGGATGCCGTGCACCCCGAGGGTATTCTGCGCCGTCAGCGCGGTGACGACGCTCATGCCGTAGACGCCCAGGGCGTGGAAGGTCTTGAGGTCCGCTTGGATCCCGGCACCGCCGCCCGAGTCGGATCCTGCCACTGTCAAGGCCCGTGGCGGTTGCGGTCCCGGCTGGGAAGCGATCACTTGTCTCCTCATTGCCGAGAGCCCTGAGTAGCCCTGCCATGCTCGTAACCAGCCCGAATCAGGTCGCGTTGGGTTCCATCGGGCAGCCTGAGCACGACACCGTCACCTGTCTCGACCTCGCCGACGCGGTGCCAGGCGACCGGAAGGGCGTCGAGTCTCTCGGCGAGCCCGGGCAGGTCGGCGGCGTCGAGGGTGGCGACGAGTGCGAGGTCGTCACCGCCCCCGCACACGAGGTCGAGCGGGTCGAGTCCGAGTCGTTCAGCGGCCTCGGCCACCCCCGGGGTGATAGGCAGCTGTTCGGCCTCGAGCACGACCTGAACGCCCGAGGCGGACGCGATATGGCCGAGGTCCTGGCCCAGGCCGTCGCTGACGTCGATGCACGAGCGCGCTCCGGCCGAAGCGAGGGCCTCTCCCACTTCGGGAAGCGCGAGGGGCCGGCGGTGTGCCGCCAGCAGACCGGGGTGGCGGTGGAGGACATCGAGGCTACCGGCCCGGCTAAGGGCGAGACCGGCCGCAGCCTCCCCCAGGGGACCGGCCACGACAACCGCGTCCCGTGGCTGCGCGCCCGAACGACGCAGGATCGCGCCCGTGGCGAGCGGGCCCAACGCCGCGACCGTGACCGCAAGCGTCGGCCCGCTCACGATGTCGCCGCCGAGGAGTCGCACTCCCCAACGCTCCGCTGCCGCGCGCAACCCGCGGTGAAGATCGATCGCATCATCATCGCTGAGCATGGCCGGACGTTCGAGCGCCACGACCGCCGCCGCTGTGCGTGCCCCGACGGCAGCGAGGTCGCTGACGTTTGCGGCGAGCGCCTTCCAGCCCACGTCCGCGAACGAGGAGATGTCGAGGTCGAAGTGGACGCCTTCGGTCATGGCGTCGATGGTGATGGCCACGGGGACCCCGTCGACCTCCACGACGGCTGCGTCATCGCCCACGCCCAGCGGGACACCTGGCTCGTCGTCGCTGGCCATCGGGCGTAGGGCCGCGATGAGCGCGAACTCCGACGACACGTCGCCTCCTTGTCTGGCCCGCCCTCCCGCCGCTTGCGGCCGCTTCCCGGCTGTCGCCGCTCCGGCTCGACCTGGTGGCGAGGCGTGAGTCAGAGGCTGATCACCACCGCTGCGCCGTTTGAGCGACGATCAGCCGACGCTGCCCAGGAGCTGCGCGAGTAGGCTCCGCGCATTCCCTGGTCGCATCCCTGGTCGCATTCCCTGGTCGTGGGGGCGAGGGACAGGAGGTACGCGTGAGTGTGTCAGCCTACATCCTCATTCAGACGGAGGTCGGCAAGGCGGCGGAAGTCGCGGAGCAGGTCGCCCATATCCAGGGCGTCGACGCCGCCGAGGACGTCACCGGCCCCTACGACGTGATCGTGCGGGCGGAGGCCGGCAGCGTTGACGACCTCGGCAAGCTCGTCGTCTCGAAGATCCAGGCCATCTCGGGCATCACCCGGACGTTGACCTGCCCGGTCGTCCACCTGTGACGCCCGGTCCGGCGCCTCCCCACGCGCTCAGGGGGCGTAGTGGGCGTCGCGGTGCGCGGCGTCGAGGGCAAGTCCCAAGAGCCGGTCGACGAGCTCCGGGTAGCTCACGCCCTGCGCTTGCCACAGTCGCGGGAACATCGAATTCGGGGTGAAGCCTGGGATGGTGTTGATCTCGTTGACGCAGATCTCCTCCCTGGCGGTCGCGTCACAGCCCGCAGGCCGCAGGAACAGGTCGACGCGGGCCATGCCCCGGCACCCGATCGCCTGATAGGCCTGTAGGGCGAGGTCTCGGACGCGGCACGTGACGTCATCGGGCAGGTCGGCGGGGATGACGAGTTCGGGGGCGTCAAGGTATTTCGCCTCGAAGTCGTAGAACTCGCGGGTGGGTACGACCTCCCCTGGTTTCGTGACCTCCAACTCGGAGTTGCCGATCACTCCGACCTCGATCTCGCGCACCGCTTCGATCCCTTGTTCGACGATCGCGACGCGGTCGTATTCGAAGGACTCCTCCAGACCGGCCTCGAGCGTCTTCCGGTCCCGCACCTTCGTGATCCCGATCGAGGACCCTTGTCGTGCGGGCTTTGTGAACAGCGGATAGGGGAGCGCCGTTTCGAGTTCGTCGACCATGGCCTCGCGGTCATGCTGCCAACGCTCGAATGGGACCGGCAGGTAAGGCACCTGGGGCAGTCCCCGCGCTTTGAAGGCGCTCTTCATCGCGCGCTTGTCGATCGCCACCGAGGAGGCGGTGACGTCGGCTCCGACGTAGGGGACTCCGAGTGTGGCGAAAAGGCCCTGGATGGTGCCGTCCTCGCCGTAGGGGCCATGGAGGACGGGGAACGCCACGTCCACCTCCGAGACGATCTCGAAGTGGCCGTCGGAGTCGAAATGGACGAGTCGCGGTCCTTTTCGTGCGAGGACTAGTGCGACCGAGGTGCCATCCCCCCTCACCTCGGGCAGCGCCCGCCCGGATGGGGCCACAGCATGACCATCGGTGAGCACCCAGCGACCCTCCCGGGTGATTCCCACCGGAAGGACGTCGTAACGATCGGCGTTGAGGGCAGCGAGGACCGACCGTGCCGACAGGCAGGACACCTCATGCTCACTTGAACGCCCGCCGTAGAGGACGAGGACGCGGAGCTTCACTACCGACTGCTCCCTCCCGGTCGTAACCCGGGGCCAGTGCCTCTACCGCAAAGCCGCCGCGCGGCGATCGGCGACGGGGCTCCCCCCTCGGGTCCCTGGCAGCCTAGCCGGGCTCGGGCGTGGCCCCGGCGGATCAGGTGTCATCCTCCTCGCAGTGGTTTGGCTGCGCTCGATAGCCTTCAGCATCATGTCCGGACCTCGGTCGAAGTCCTGAGAAGATGGGCGAAGCGTGGGACAGATTGACTACGAGGGTCGCGTCGCCATTGTCACAGGCGCCGGCGGCGGGCTTGGTCGCAGCCACGCGCTACTCCTGGCCGGCCGTGGCGCCAAGGTCTTGGTCAACGACCTCGGAGTCAACCGCCACGGCGAGGGCCCCGGCGAGAGCTCTGCCGAGAGCGTTGTGAAAGAGATCAACGAAGCCGGCGGAGAGGCGGTGGCGAACTACAACGGCGTGCAGACCCTGGAGGGTGGCCATGCCATCGTGAAGAGTGCCCTCGACCACTGGGGACGGGTCGACATCATCGTCAACAACGCTGGAATCCTGCGTGACGTGTCATTCAAGAATCTCCAGGACGAGCAGCTCGACGCCGTCATGAAGGTGCACTTGTACGGCGCCTTTCACGTCACGCGAGCAGCCTGGCCACAGCTGCGTCAGCAGGCCTATGGCCGCGTGGTCAACACGACCTCAGGCTCAGGCCTGTACGGCAACTTTGGCCAGTCAAACTATGCCGCGGCGAAGATGGGCCTGATCGGGCTGACCCGCACCCTGGCCCAGGAAGGCGCGAAGTACGGCATCACCTGCAACGCGATCGCGCCGATCGCGGCGTCCCGCATGACCGCCGACATCCTGCCACCGCAGCTGTTCGAGCGGCTCGAGCCGGCCTGGGTCTCCCCGATCGTGGGCTACCTCGTCTCCGCGGAGTGTACGGAGACCGGGCGGATCTTCTACGCGGGCGGCGGCTACTACGCGCGCGTGGCCATCATGGAGGGTCGGGGCGTCACCTACGGCTCCGTGCCCTCCGTCGAGGACCTCGCCGAGCGCTGGTCCGAGATCAGGAGCATCGATGGCGCACGAGAGTTCGACAACCTCGGCGAGTCGACCTTCGGCGTGATGCAGGCCCTGGGGATGGAGATTGCGACCGGCTAGGAGGCGGACGCGATCGCTGTCGCTCGCCGGCCTACGGCCAGTTGCCCGCCACAAGGGCGGTTTCCTGCTGCGGCAATCCGTGCAGCTCAGGTTTCGGTTCGCGGGACATGAGGCCCGCGACGAGGTCGGCGGGGTCCAGACCTTCGTGGACGACGTTCACCACTGCCTCGGAGATCGGCATCTCCACCCCGGCCTGCCGGGCGAGCGCCACGATCGCACGCGATGACCTCACTCCTTCCGCCACCATGCGCATGCTGAGGACGATCTCGTCGAGGTGCTCACGGCGGCCGATTCGTTCACCTACCGTCCGGTTGCGCGACTTCGGTGATGAGCAGGTGACTATGAGGTCGCCGACGCCCGCGAGGCCGAGGAAGGTGAGAGGCTTGCCGCCGAGCGCGACGCCCAGCCGGGTCATCTCGGCCAGGCCTCGCGTGACGAGGGTCGCCTTCGCGTTCTGACCGAGCCCCA
>JALYGD010000070.1 GCA_030777265.1 Actinomycetota bacterium
CGACATGCGCGATTAAGGGCAAGACCGACAACGGCGACGCGCCGCCCAGATCCAAACCGAAACACGGCGGATCCGGACAAGCATCCGCCGGGGCATCGGGAAGGTCCGGCGACCACCCGAGAACCAACAGACCACCCGCGGCCGCCACCACACCAGCCACCACGATAAAGGCGACCGCCCAACGAGCGAAACGTCCGGCCCACGTCGCCATACGCCAGCATACACCGCACACGACCTGGAAGGTTCGGTGGACGCTCTCGCCGAACCTCAAGCACCCACGAAGAGTCGGTTCACGTTCCGTTGGCCAGGCCGTTCAGCCGATGCGATGTGTCGCAGATCGACGACCCGAGGAGCCCCGCCCCCAGGCGACTGCTGCCGTCGGGACACCGATAGCCACCGCGCCCCGTTCCGCATCGGCAACCGCCACTGCATCATCTCCCAGCTACTTCTCGTCCTCCCTGGCCAACCAGGTCGTGGACGAGGTGCGCCGCCGCACCCAGCAGGAGACCACCGGTCACCGTGGGCGCAAGGGCGACCCGCTCTACGGCATCCGCCACCTGCTGCTCATCGCCCGCCAACGTCTCGACGACCGCGGACGTCAACGCATCGCCGAGGCGCTTCGTGCCGGGGACCGCTACGACGAGGTCGCGTGCGCGTGGACGGCCAATTAACCGGCCCTCGGGGGCGGATCAAGGATGCGGTGTTCGCTCGCGGTCGCGTTGGAGCCGCCGGAGGTGGCCTTCGAGACTGTCGATGACTCGTTCGTGGCGGGCGACCTCGGACGTCCATCCACGGGTGTCGGCGTCGTCGCGTAGCCGTCTTACGTCGGCGAGTTGGGCGGTCAGTGCGGGTTCGAACTCGGGGGCGGTCGTGAAGTTGGGGCAGGTCTCGCAGATGTTGGCGTAGGGGCAGGCGGCGGCGGCGAGTTCCCGGGCGCAGTAGCCGTGGGCGACGCGTGTCTTGAGCATCTCGGACCGCAGCCACTCGACGCGGTCCGGGAGGGCCGGTGCCACGGCCGGGGTGATCGGCAGCAGCTGGCGCATCTTGACGATGGCTTGCTCGTAGGCGGCCCTGAGTGTCGGGGAGGCCAGCCTGGCGTAGCGGATGGTCATCTCGGGGCTGCGGTGGCCGAGCAGCGCCATCAGCGCCTGAAGGGACATGCCGGCGTTCACGAGCGATGTCGCGTAGGTGTGGCGGAGCTGGTGGCTGACGATCCGGAGTGGCTTGCCGTCGGGACCGACGAGACCGGCGGCTCGCACGGCGCGGCGCAGGCCGCTGCTCAGGCGGGCCGGGCCGAGTTTGCGACCGTGCTCGACGAACACGAAGTCGGCCATCCGCCCGTCACGCGGATGAGGCAGCGGCCGCTGGCGGGAGCGTTGTGCCAACCAGAGGTCCAGGGCCTCGAGTGCGTCCTGGTCGAGGGGGACGGCCCGTTCGTTGTTGAGTTTTCCCAGAGGTACGCGCAGCCAGCTTCCGGCGGGTCCGTAGTCGATGATGCAGTCGAGCTCGAGGTCGAGGAGTTCGCCGACGCGCAGGCCCGTGTGCCGCATCACGGTCAGTCCGACCCGGGCGAACTGGTCGTCGAGCTCGGCGACTGCGGACATCAGCGCGGCGTCCACATCGGGAGCAAGCGCTCGCGGGAGCGTCTCGGGCTGGCTGGGGATGTCGGTGGTGAACACCAGCCGTCGTGGTGGCGCCTGGGCCCACCCCCATGCGGCGATGTCGTCGAGGAAGGCTCGCAGCGTGATCACTGCGTGGGCGATCGTGGACGCGCCGACCCGACGGACGTGCTTCTGGGAACCGCGGCCGGTGCGGGTCGCCGTCCAGGTCATGAACGCCTCGACGTGGTGACGATCGAGGTCGGCCAGGGACGTCACCTGGGGGAATCGCTCGGAGAGGAACTCGCCGAAGATCGCCAGCGCGCTGGTGAGCTTCTCGATTGACTTGGGTCGCAGCACCGCTGCGCGGGCGTCGAGATAGGCCAGGATCGTCCAGCGGATCTCCGGAGCCGTCACCGCGGCGAGTCGTCCCTGTGGGGTCGCCGGGCCGCCTTCCCGGCGGTGAACCGCAGGCTCGTCGACGACGCCCGCCTCAAACAGGACCCGCCGGAGCGCGAACAGGCCCGCTCGACGATGACGACGACCGGACTGGTCGAGCGCCTGGCTGGTCTCGATCGCCTCGGCGAGGGCGTCGAGGTCAGCCACGGTCAGCGATGCCGGCGCTCTTCCCGTGAACGCGACGATCAGCGGCAGCTGCTCGCGCAGCGCCCTGCGCGCCGAGCCCGTGCTCATCTCCAGTCTTTCAGCCGCCCGGGTGAGGCGTTGCCAGTCCTCGGCGAACAGCCCGGCGGTCAAGCGGGCCATGGTGTGCCCAAAGTTCTTGGCGAACAGGAAGTCGGCGTCCGCCTGGCATCGTCCGGTCAGAAGCGCGAACACCACCAGCGGCCACGAAAGACGCCGCCTGCGAAGCTCGATCAGACGAGCCTCAAGTGGACGCGCCATCCACACCTTGAGGTCGGGATGGGCTTCGAGGAACCTTCGCGCCGCTGTCAGCCGGTCACGCTGATAGCTCGGCGAGCCGCCCAGCAGATGCTGGCTCTGCGCGTACGCGTCGAGCAACCCCCCGGCGGTCCCCACGGCGACCACAACGCTCATCGTCGGATCACCGCCCTGGCAGCCGCGTACTCGGCAGCCAGACCCTCCGGCGACAGATGCACATAACGGGCCGTGGTCTCTGGCGAGGCATGCCCCATCAGCTCGCGTAGCACCAGCAGGTCGATCCCCGCGGTCGCGAGTTCGGTGCCGTAGGTGTGACGAAGCCGATGGGGACGCACCCTCGTCGCTCCAGACCGCTCACGGTGCACCCGGAATATCTTGCGCATCCCCGCCTCGGTCATCGGCTGGCCGCGGGTCGGGCCGCGCAGCACCACGAAGCACTCGGCCGTCGAGCAGCCAGCAGGACGCTCCTCGCGCAGATAGGCGGCACACTCGACGAAGAACGCGTCATCCACCGGGACGACCCGCTCGCGGCCCCCCTTGCCGACCACCTTCAGCCGTCGCAGACCCATGTCCACGTCGGCCAGCCGCAGCGAGCGGACCTCGCCCGCACGAAGCCCTCCCAGCAGCATCCCAAGGACCATCGCCCGGTCACGGTGCGTCTCGAGATCCAACACGAATGCGACCACGTCGTCGCTCTCAATCGTCTCCGGCAGACGCTGTGGCTGGCGAACCAGCCGCCCCCCGCCCCGAGCACGCCCCGACCCGACGTGGCCGAGCATCCCTCGTGCTGGTGTCCGAAGCCCATTGGCGCGACGAGCCGCCGGGACCGGGTTGTCGTCGCGAACGCCTGTGATCATCAGATGCTCGAACAGCCCGCGCACCGCGCTGATCCGACGGTTCATCGTCGCCGGAGACGACCCCGGCCGTCCCAACACCACCACCTTCCCGCCCCCGCGGCGTCGCGCCGACTGCCAGTCGAGGTAGTCGAACAGGTCGGTCGGCATCACCTCGGTTAACGACAGCCCACGCTCGTCGAGGAACGTCGTGAAGTTCGCGATGTCATACGCGTACGCACGCACCGTCGCCGCGGCGAACCCTCGCGTCGCCAGATGCTCCAGGAACCGGTTCGCCGCACCCGCCGTCGAACTCTCCCCACCGAGCCGAGGCCCAGCGCTCGTCCGCACAACCGGCACTCCCACCGGTGCTCCTTCCCAGGCCGCGATGAGTATCCGCCCCTTGCCCCGTCAAGCGACGCAACCTCAACCACCGCCAGAACTCGAGGGCCGGTTAACGGATAGGA
>JALYGD010000071.1 GCA_030777265.1 Actinomycetota bacterium
CCGCCGCTGGTGACGGTGATCTGCTCGTCCGGTTCGATGTCGTGGATGTCGAACTTCCAAGCGATCGTGTTCACGGCAGCGTTGAAAGCAGCGGCAGGAACCTGAGAGGTCAGCTCCCCTATGAACGCGATCCCGAACGATCCAGTGTTGAAGCCGGCCGCGTGCGCTCCGATCACCGGCCGATCGACACCACCCGCTCTTCCCTCGTAGACGGTGCCGCAGCGGTCGACGAGCAGGTTGTAGCCGATGTCGCTCCAGCCACGCGTCCGCGTGTGGTAGTGGTAGATCCCTCGAAGAACGGCACGGGCCTGCGAGCAGTCGTAGCCGTTCGGTGTCGCCGTGTGATGGATAATCCCGTAGCGGACCCGGGAGGCGTACTCCGGCCGCCCGCTGCGCAACGATTCATCCGCACCCCACTGCCTGCGGTTGACGATGCGAGGACGTGAGACGGCCGCCTCTGCAGCGGGAGGAGGGTTGACATTCAGGGCGCTACGTAGATGGTCGAGAACCCGCTGGGGCAACGAGCGACTCAATCCCTCCGAGTCGATGAGGTGAACGGTTACCTCCTCAGGGCTCACCCCGTCGGAACTGACCTGGAGGAAACGGCTCTTCCCCACCCAGACCGGCTCGGTGAAACGGCTGGCCGCCGCCTGTCGCGCCTCCGAGCCAGCTGGGTCGGGGCCCTCGTTCGGGTCGTCCTCGGCCTCCTCCCAATTCGACCAGACTTTCCCGTCCTGCGAGGTGCGGAACAGGATCGGCGCATCCAGCCGAGTGTCGGGCAGCTCGAACCCCACCATGCCGAACGGGATGGGAGCCCGCGTGGGCAGCGACGAACGGAGGCCCGGGCCTGACAGGTCGGGATCCTCGGCCAGGCCGGACAGCTGTCGGGAGACGGTCGCTGGCACGCTGTCGCTCGGTTCCGCCCATGCGGGCAGCGGCACGAGGCCGAGCACGAGGGCGAACACCAGCACAGAGACGAAGCGTGCACGCATGCGAATTTCTCCTTCTAGCCCCGGTCCACTTGGTCTCGTCGGCTCGGTCCTGCTGTGCGGGGCGCGCCGTTGTCGTCGCTTGCGGTGATCATGGTGATGCCCTGCGCTTCGCCCCGAGGCGGACTCTGCCGCAAGCCTCCGTCTCGAATCAACTTCGTGCGCCAGCCGCCACCCAGCGTATTCCCAACGCTGAACTCGCCGGTGGAAGCGATGCAGTGCTAGATCCAGGCGCGAAACCACCAACGGTGGCGGATCGCCTCGTAGGGGAGCTCCATGCCGGAGAGGATCGGGTAGAAGTAGACGAAGAGTGAGACCGCCGCGACCGCGATGAGCGCCCCGGTCAAGGCGCCCGGGGTCGCCCCGATCGTGCCCATCAGCCGGCGGCGGCCACGACGGCGTCGTTCGGCGACCTCGTCCATCCATGTGAGGGCGTAGGCGATTGCGAGGGCGAGGAACGGGACGACCGGAACCATGTAGAAGAAGAACCCCGGTCGGGGAACGAGCAGCCACGGCAGGAACTGAACCGCCCAGAACATCACGATGTACCAGGCACGACGGTCGCGCTGGAAAACCCCGATGGCGAGTGGGAGGAGTGCGGCGAGGGCCACCCACCACAGCCCGGGGTTGCCGAGCGCGAGGATCTCGGCGTATCTCTCCTCCGCCACCGCACACGGCGCGGGTGTCTCCAGCTGACCCTGTTCGTTCGGCGTGGGGGTCCCCTCGGCGCGCTCCTCGGGGCAGCTCTCGTAGTAGTAGGGGATCGGCCGTCCCATGATCGGCCAGGTGTAGGCCGGCGCCTCGTACGAGTGCTCGGCCTCGAGATTGGCGTGGTAGCTGGCGACGCTGCCCTGGTAACGCACGAAGCCTGCGATCCGGCCGAGGACCGGCACATCGCAGGGCTCCTGCGGCTGACCGTCCACCGCGCAGACCTGCGCCCCCTCAGTGGTGTAGGCGTAGTTGGCGACCCAGGGCAGGTAGGACACGATGTAGACCACCGCCGGCACGACCACAAACGCGACCGCGAGGGAACCGACGAGCGATCCGACACCCACCCACGTCCGGCCGGTGAGCCGACGCCGCCAGGCGAGCTCCCATCCGAGCGCAAGCAGACCGGCCGCCGCAAGCGCAAGGAGGCCCGACCATTTCGTGGCCAACGCCAGGCCGAAGACCCCCCCGGCCAGCACTCGGAGGGCGTGGCCGCGGACCGGCAGCTCCCCCCGCCTCTGACCCCCCGGTACCACCTCCTGCTCGACCGTCACGACCCCCACCCCCGGCCGGCCCACCCCGAAGGCATCCTCACCCTCGTCGCCTACCGGCCGAGCATCGCTGCTGCCACCAGCTGGCACGGCGAAGGGGGCGGGGGGAGGCCGCACCCGAGGATGGCGCCCCCCGCGTCCGTCCCTGCCCGCACCCAGCTGACTGCGCTCGAAGTCGACGAGCAGGAGCCAAGCACCAAGGGCCACGAAAAAGCCGAGGAACACGTCGAGCATCGCGGTCCGCGACTGCACGAACGCGAGCCCGTCGACGGCGACGAGCAGGCCGGCCAGCGCCGCCGCCCCCCGCCAGCCCACAAGCCGCACCGCGATGAGATAGGTCAGCAGCACGACGAGAATGCCCGCGATCGCCCCGGGGGTCCGCCACCCCCACGGGTTGTCACCGAACGCCTTGATCCCGGCCGCGATCAGCCACTTTCCAACGGGCGGGTGGACAGCGAAGCCCTCCTCGACCCCATGATCGAGCATCCACCGGGCGTCGTTCACGTAGTACGTCTCGTCGAAGAAGATCCGCTCGGGATGGCCGAGCCGGTAAAAGCGGATCACGCCGGCCACGACGACCAGGAGGAGAGGGAGGACGGCGCGCTTCGAGCTCACGGTCGGCCGAGCGTAGCCGCGCATCGACCACGGGGGACGGCAAGCGCGTGAGCGGCGCTCCGCAGGAGCGACGCGAGAGGAGCCGTCTTAGGTCTCCTAAGACGGCGACGGAGGAAGCAGCGAGAAGGGAGGAGGCGTGCAGAGCTCGGAGGCTCCCGCAGAGGGTCGGCTCGTCGTGGTCTCCACCCCGATCGGCAATTTGGGGGACCTGTCCCCGCGGGCGGCCGAGACGCTGCGCAGAGCCGACCTGGTGGCTGCCGAAGACACGCGCAGGACCGGTCGGCTGCTCGCCCACGTCCGATCCGACGCCCCTCAGGTCTCCTTTCATGAGCACAACGAAGACCAGCGCCTCCCGGACCTCCTCGCCCGCGTCACCGCGGGACAGACGGTCGCGCTCGTCACCGACGCGGGCACACCGGGCATCTCGGATCCGGGCTATCGGCTTGTGCGCGCCTGCGTGCGGAGCGGGTTGCGCGTCGACGCCGTGCCAGGACCCTCAGCGGTTCTCCACGCGCTCGTGGTCTCCGGTCTGCCCACGGACCGCTTCGCCTTCGAAGGCTTCCTCCCTCGCCGCCAGACGGCCCGAAGCCGACGTCTGGCGGAGCTGGCCACCGAACCCCGCACGATCGTGTTCTACGCGTCCCCCCATCGCGCTGTCGCGGACCTCGAGGACCTAGCGGCTGGGCTGGGACCCGATCGCCCGGCGGCTTTGTGTCGGGAGCTCACGAAGCTCCACGAGGAGGTCATACGAGCTCCGCTCGGCGAGCTTGCCGAGCGGGTGCGAGCCGGCGAGCTACGCGGCGAGGTCACCCTCGTCGTGTCAGGGCTACCGGCCGCCAGCCGGCCAAAACCGGAACCTGGGGAGCTCGCCGAGGAGGTCCGGCGGCGGGTCGTGACGGGCACGAGCAAGAAATCCGCGATCGCGGAGGTGGCGGCCGAAGCGGGGGTGCCGAAGAGGGAGGTCTACCAGGCAGTCGTGGACGCTGGCCGCTCCTCGTGATCGACAGGTGTGGCCGCCTCACTTCTGACGACCCGGAGGCCGCCCTCATGGACAGCCAAAGCCCGTCGTTCGGTCGGTGGGGCGTCTGGCCAGGGCGACAGTGGCGTGTCCCCTGACGT
>JALYGD010000072.1 GCA_030777265.1 Actinomycetota bacterium
GGTCGGAGCCGAGGACCTGGCATGCGGGATCGAGCCACCCGCGGCCGTGGCCGAGCTCCAAGGCCGCTGCCTCCCCTAGGGCCCGATCAATTCGAGAAACAGCGTCCTCATCATCACCCGCCTCTCCCCCCAGGTGAGCCAGGGCGCTCCGGGCTCCGGCGCTTTGGCACTGGCCTTCCTGAACAGTGCGGTCGCCCGACCGGCCCCCGATTGCCAAGTCCCCGCCGCCTACGACTCTGCCGTCAGGCCAGCCGAAGTGAGGATCGTCGCGCCTGGTCACAGCGGCAGGTCGGCGCACCGATATCCAGTCGCGCCTGCCTTGCCGACCGGAAGTTCGCCGGCGTCCCGTGCCCCGGTCCCCGGCCGGTGGGCCCGGGCCGCCTCCTGCAAAATCGAGTGAGAAAAACGGCGCAGTCGGTGGCGAGACTGCGCTGACGGGGCCCGAGGAGTAGTCCAGCTGATGTGTCCCCTCCTGTTGATCAAGCGCTGGTGAGACAGCCTTGCGAACGTCTCGCATCCGGTACACTCTCGAAGGTGTCCAAGATTCGTCCGTACCTTGGCGATCAGGTCGAAGACGACGAGCTCTACGTCCAGACTGGCCGCCGGATGCCGACCTTGGCCTCGGCCTTGGTCGTCCAGGCTCGCCAGCGCTCCGGGCTCACGCAGCTCGAGTTGGCAAAGCGCGCCGGCACGTCACGCAGCGCCATCAGCACCATCGAACACGGCCGAAGAGACCCGAGCCTGGAGCGCCTCCAGCAGATCCTCGCCGCCGCCGGCTTCGATCTGTTGACCCAGCTCGCTCCCCATGACGACCACGACGACGTGCTCAAAGCGCTCGGCGCCGACATGGACCCCGACGTCCGCCGGGCCCACAACGCCGCCCTACGCGAGTTCTACGACGAGGCCCGCCAGGCGATGGCGCAGAGCCGTTCGCTCCTACCCCAGTGACCGACGCCCCCGATCAGGAGAGCGTTGCGGAGTTCCCTGACGTCCTTGCGTTGGTAGGTGCTCAACCGCCACGGTGTCCGCTACTTCGTGATCGGCCCGGCTCCTCGTCGACGACGGCTGGGAGCTGCCTCCCGCCGCTCACGCCGTGCAGCGCTGAGAGCACTCGACAGCGAACTTGGGCCGCCAGCGTCCGGTGAGTCGCTCGTGCTCATCGAGGATGGGACGCTTGTGCTCACCGGGAGGACCTCGGCTCGGCCCATGGGATGTTGCCGAACCGTTACCGGGTTCACGCTCTCCCATCCCGGGCACCGGGCATAGATTTCAGGTGGTCCTCGCGCTCGCCGACGGCACTCCCGTCCCTGCCCGGCACCACCGTCCCCTGGCTCCGACCGCTGCGAAGGAGAGTCATGTCCGAGCACCGTTCCGTATGGCTGGCCACCGCCGACCAGCGACCGTATCCCACCCTCGACGCTGACCTCGACGTCGACGTCGCCGTCGTCGGCGGCGGCATCACCGGGCTGACCACCGCGCTGCTCCTCCAGCGGGACGGCGCCCGAGTTGCCGTCGTCGAAGCGGACCGCATCGGCGGGGGAACGTCGGGCCACACGACCGGCAAGATCACTTCCCAGCACAGCCTCACCTATCAGCGCTTGATGGAGACCCACGGTGAGCACAGAGCTCGGCTGTACGCCGACGCGAACCAGCAGGCGATCGACACCGTGGCTGCGCTGGCCGAGGAGACGTCGGCGGAGTGCCAGTTCGAACGGACGCCGTCCTACGTCTACACCCTGGTCCCCGACCAGCGAAGCTCCCTCGAAGCCGAGCACCGCGCCGCCGTCGCCCTTGGTCTGCCGGCCACGCTGACCGACGAGATCGACCTGCCCTTCCCCGTCGAGTTGGCCCTGCGCTTCGACCACCAGGCCCACTTCCACGCCGGGCGCTACCTGGCGGCTCTCGCCAGGACGGTCGCCGGCCGAGGCGGTCGGATCTTCGAGCACACCCGGGCGCACGCGGTCGACGAGCACGGCGATCACGCCGTGGTTCGGACGCCGGCCGGCAACGTCGGGGCCGGCCACGTGGTGATCGCCACGCTGCTGCCCTTCGTGGATCTCGGCGGGTTCTTCGCCAAGGCGCGACCCAGCCGGGCCTATGGCATCGCCGTACGGCTCCGCCAGGACGCGCCCGCAGGGATGCACATCAACCTCGGGTCGCCTACCCGCTCCAACCGTCCCTGGATCGACGGTGACCGTCGGGGGCTGATCGTGGTCGGTGAGAACCACCCGACCGGGCACGACGAAGCGACGCCCGGGCACTGGG
>JALYGD010000073.1 GCA_030777265.1 Actinomycetota bacterium
GACCCGGCGACCCCGCATCGCTACCCCTGCTGGTGGCCGTGCTTTCCCTGGGCCTCGGCGCCACCAGCCTGCTGACCTCGTGGTTGAGCCGGGCCGACGAGCGCCAAGCCGACCTGTTCGCCCTGCACGTGCTCCGCCGGCCCGACCGGCTGGCGGCCGTCCTGCGACGCCTGGCCCTGCGCAACCGGGCGGACGTCGACCCCTCGTCCTGGAAGCGGCTCCGGGCGTCGCACCCGCCCCTGGCCGAACGCATGGCTCTCGCTCGGGCGTGGGAGGAGGCCCGGATCCCCGGGAGCGGGTGAGGGCGCCGGTACCCTCGCAAGGTGGTCCCGTCCACCCCGCGCGTGCGCTTCTCCCCGGCACCGACCGGCTACCTCCACGTCGGGGGGGCCCGCACCGCGCTGTTCAACTGGCTGTTCGCCCGCCACACCGGCGGAACCTTCCTCCTGCGCATCGAGGACACCGACCTCGAACGCAGCCGGCCCGAGCTGACCGAGGCCATCCTCGACTCGCTCCGGTGGCTCGGGCTCGACTGGGACGAGCCAGCAGTTCACCAGTCCGACCGGGGCGACCTGCACCTCAAGGCGATCGAGCAGCTGCTGGCGTCGGGTCATGCCTACCGTTGCGACTGCAGCCAGGACCAGGTGCGGGAACGGGCCCGGGCCCGGGGAGGTCCGCCGGGCTACGACGGCCACTGCAGGGATCGCCAGGTGCCGCCCGGCGACGACGTGGTGGTCCGGTTCCGTACGCCCGACGAGGGGTGGACGACCTTCGACGACGTGGTCCGGGGCGAGGTGAGCTTCGACCACGCCACCCTCGAGGACTTCGTCATCCAGCGATCGAGCGGTGCCCCGATGTTCGTGCTGGCCAACGCCGTGGACGACGCCGACATGGGGATCACCCACGTGGTCCGGGGCGAGGACCTGCTCAACGCCACGCCGAAGGTGCTGCTGGTGCGCCAAGCGCTCGGGCTCACCGGGCGGCCGGTCTTCGCCCACCTGCCGATGCTGGTCGACGACCGGCGCCAGAAGCTGTCCAAGCGCCGCGACGACGTGGCCGTGGCCGCCTACCGCGAGCAGGGTTACCTGGCCGAAGCCATGGTGAACTACCTCGCTCTCCTGGGATGGGGACCGCCCGACGGCGTGGAGATCCGCCCGTTGGACGAGATCGTCCAGCTGTTCCGGCTGGAGGACGTCAACCGCTCGCCGGCGTTCTTCGACGTGGACAAGCTGCGCCACATCAACGGCGTGTACCTGCGGGCCCTGTCGACGTCGGAGTTCGTCGGGGCGGCGGGGCGGTTCCTCGAGCAGGGCCCCTGGGCGCCGGGCGACTTCGACTTCGAGGCGTTCGAGCGCATGGCCCCGCTGGTCCAGGAGCGCGCCGCCACCCTCGCCGAGGTGCCGGCCATGGTCGACTTCTTGTTCCTGGAGGAGCCGGTGATCGACTCGAACTCGTGGGACAAGGCCATGTCCGGACAGGCGGCGGCCGTGATCGATGCCACCGTCGCCGCCTACGAGAGCTGCCCCTGGACCAGCGACGACCTGATGAACGCCCTGCGGTCCGTGAGCGAGGATCTCGGCCTCAGCCTGCGCAAGGGGCAGGCGCCGGTGCGGGTGGCGGTGACCGGCCGTTCGGTGGGCCCGCCGCTGTTCGAGTCGCTCGAGGTCCTCGGACGCGACCGGACGCTGGCGCGGTTGCGGGCCGCTCGCTCCCGCCTCTGATCGTGGGCCGGCTGGTGCGCCTCTCGGTGAAGGCGGCCGTCCTGGTGGTGGTTGCCGTCGTGGCCTACCTGGGAGTGACCTTCCTCCAGGTGTGGCACGCTTCCCGAAGCAACGACGTCCACGCGGCCCAGGCCATCATCGTGTTGGGGGCGGCGCAGTACGGCGGAGCGCCTTCACCGGTCCTACGGGCCCGCCTCGATCACGCCGTCGACCTGTTCCGACGAGAGGTGGCGCCGGTGGTCGCCGTGACCGGTGGCCGGCGCCCCGGCGACCGCGCCACGGAGGCGTCAGCGGCGGCGGGGTACCTCATCGGTCGAGGCGTGCCGGAGGGGGCCCTGCGCCTGGAGACGGCCGGCGAGAACTCCTGGCAGAGCCTGGCGGCGGCGGCTCGTTTCCTGCAGCAGGAGGGGATCCGGGAGGTGGTGCTGGTGTCGAGCCCGTACCACGCCTTCCGCACCGAGCGGATAGCCGAGGAGGTGGGCCTCGAAGGCCACGCCTCTCCGGCGCCGGGCAGCGGCGTGGGCGGGACTCCCGAGCTCGTCCGGATGGGCCGTGAGACCGTGGCCGTGGCGGTAGGACGCGTCATCGGCCACCGCCGCCTGGTGAACCTCGACGAGCGCGTCACCCGGGTGCGCACGGAGGTTCGGGACCGGTAGTGTGGGCCGTCCACCTGTTCGGGGGTGGTGTAATCGGCAACACATCTGGTTCTGGTCCAGACATTGGGGGTTCGAGTCCTCCCCCCCGAGCTCCGTGCCTGAGGCCTCGCCCCCGGGCACCGGTACGGCCCCATCGTCTAGTGGCCTAGGACACCACCCTCTCAAGGTGGAGACACGGGTTCGAATCCCGTTGGGGCTGCTCTCCAGGAACCCCTGCTCAGCAAGGGTCTTGTGCCTCTAGCTAGCAGGACTTTCGCGCTCTGTCCGTCGATTTGCGGTGGTCTGCCTGGTGCGGTCAGGTCCTCCCCGAAATGCCTGATGGCGTTGAGATTTGTGGCCCCAGATTGTGCCCCAACGCGGCGACCGGCGGTCCGGCCGGAGCCCCATGCCTGGAGCCGAAGCACGGCTGAAGGGGTCCGTGGCCGTATCGGGAGCAACATCTCCCATCCCTTCCGGCGAGTGCGGTGGCGGAGCCCGGCGTCATCGCCCGGCCGGTGAGCACTTCAGGGCTCTGCTGTGTCGGAGGCCGCGAGAGTCGCCCTCCTCCGCCGGCCTAGTTTTAAGGCGAACCGCAACCACTTGGAGGCACAGTGCTGGAACAAGAAGCGGATGACGCTGACGCTCGAAGAGGCTGCAGCTTTGCTGGGCTCGCCGGATGGCGAGTGGGTTCGGCGTCCGAACGTTGACACCGGTCAAGACGACATCGAGGCCGAGGACGTCATGGGAATGCGGCAACTGGGCCAACCAGCCGATCTCGTGACGCGTGCAGCCCGATGATGCCGGTGTTGGTCATGGCGCCCTGGCTGAAGTAGAGCTTCCCGTCGGGCCCCGCGACGTCGTGGAGCGCGACCGCGCTACGGCGAGTAGCCGGATGGAGCAGCTATCGCAGGCGTTTTCTTGGCAGCATACAGGACACTTCTTTGACGGGACCAGCCATGATTGCGGTAGCTATCGTCGCCGATCGCGCTGCCGGACCGCTGTTCAACTACTCCAAGTATTGCCTGGAATCTTGCGCCCTAGTGCACAGGCACGCTTGGGAGTGATCTGACCAGTCACGGTCTCTTCAGGTGGCCCTCTCGTGGCGATGAGAACGGATTTGTGAACTCCTAGCCCACTCTATTCCAGTTGCGCTCAACTGACGCTCCATCGGATGCGTGGACGCGCCAGCCATCGGCACGGCTGTCCTCGTCAGCGAGGGCGACGACACAGCCGCCGAAGCCGGCGCCCGTCAGCCTTGCACCGTAAACGCCCGGGGTCTCAAGGAGGCGAGCCACAAGGCCATCCAGGGCGGGCGTCGAGACTTGGAAGTCGTCCCGCAGGCTGAAGTGGCTTTCGGACATGAGGCGCCCAGCGGTCGGTAGATCTCGTCGCCGGAACGCCTCCGCGAAGGCAAGCACCCGAGCGTTCTCACTGACGACGTGCCGTGCCCTCCGGCGAAGTGTGTTGTCCTTCAGGTTAGAGACGTCGACAGGTGTGGCCTCGCGAAGAGGGCCGATAATCTGGGCAGCCTTCTCGCACTCAGTCCTCCGCTCAGCGTAGGCGGATCCAACAAGGGTGCGACGCTGGCCTGAGTGGGCGACGACAACGACCGCGCCGTCGGGCACGGCCACGGGCGATACTTCGCACGAACGGAAGTCGATCAGCAGTGCGTGCCCCGCCTGGCCCGCCGCCGCGGCGAGTTGGTCCATTACGCCGGTCGGCACGCGCGACGCCAGGTGCTCAGCACGCTGAGTGGCCCGCGCTAACTCGAGCGGCGTCCCCTCGAAGCCCAGTGCTAGGGCGACAGCGACCTCAAGAGCCGCACTGGAGGCCAAGCCGGCGCCAATTGGGACCGTGCTGCGCACGGTCCCCCCCGCGCCCGTCTTCGGTCGCACGACCGCAATTACGCCAGCAACATAACGTGCCCACGGAGGTTCGACGGTGGACGGATCAGGGACGTTAACTGGGACCACCGCTGTCGTGGCCTCGAGGTCTGACGTCAGCTCGACCGCCCGCCCGCCCAATCGGACCTCTACCACTGTTTCGCGGTCAATAGCCATCGGGATGGCCAATCCACCCGTGTAATCCGTATGATCTCCTATGAGGTTCACTCTGCCGGGAGCGCGCGCACGCGTCCCATGTTTAGTGTTCAAAGCGATTTGTCCTTTGCGATCGCAGTGCTCTCCATGGCGGAGCCGGTCATCAAATCTCTGTCAATTATCTCCACGACGGATCGCCAACCGAAGGCCTGAGTGCGCCAGTGATCGGCCGCAGCGTGGAAGCGATCGATCGCCTCCGCCCGGGTCCAGACGCGGCCCGGACCGATGTATCGCCTGACACGCTCGTCGCCGGTCAGGTTGATGAAGTCCTCGATCCGTCGCTCTTGCCATGGCGTCGAGGAGCATGCGCGGGGTCTCCAGGGTCTCGGGTGTGTCACGTGCAGGGGCACTCCGAACTTCTCCCCTGATCGCTGGGAGACCGGGGGCAGCGGAGCGAGCTCGGCGGGACCTCGAGAGCACGGAGGCTTCATGGATCCGGTCTCGCTCGGCGGCCGCCGCGGTCGGTCTGCTTCGATCTTTCCGCGTACAGGAAAGAAAGGGTCGCGACGCTGAGCGAGGAAACCGTAGCGGCGCTGCAGCGCTGTTCAAGGCCTCAAGTATCGGCTGCGACCGAGGCGTCGTCGCGTGGAACTGTCACTGGGAGCGCGAGGTCCGTACACCGGCGAGATCTCGCTGAGGATGCTGCGGGGCTTCGTCGAGTACGTCATGGTGGGAGACAGCGAGCGGCGGCCGGAGGAGAGACGGAACATGTGGTGCAGCCGCCTTCCGGCGGGTGGCAGCCCAGGTGAGCATCAGAGTAAGCGACCCTGCCTAGCTCTTCTCGTCTACGGCCCCGAAGCGCAGGCCGGTTGCCACCGGGGTTTAACGATGGCGGAGCCGAGCGACAAGCGGAGACAATGGGGACGGGCTATCAGCTCGCAGCAAGGACGCAGCAGCGATGAGCCGAGCTTTCCCCGGACAGTACTCACCCCGACCGGCGTAGTGGCCGTTGTGGTCGGACGCCAACCAATTCGCAGTCCACGGGGACGCAGGCGCCCCCGCGTGCGCTGCGCCTGGCCAGGGCGCGGGGACCTCCAAGCGCATCGGTCGACCGCCATGCCACCTACAACGTCGCCATTCCTCGCCGCCGGCTCCAGCGGCGGCGACGCCCCTCCATTCCGCTGACCGACACCCTCAGCGTGGACCACTACTTTTCAAGTTCAGCGGCGCCTGTCAGCCCCTCGCCGAGTCAGTGGACGTGGTGTGCGTGTTCGCTGACACTCCGACGTGCGCACTACAGGCCCAGGTATTTGGCCATTTCTTTCTTGACTGTTCAAACGGCGCGTGCGACGCTCGTACCTAGTTCGCGCGTCAAGGCGGAAGGACGGGAGGCATCATCACCGGACGGCCTACCTTGAGTGACGGGACGTGTCCGCGGTCCATCGCGCCCTCCTGCCTCGTACCCGTCAGCACGGAGCCAGGCGTCGGTGGACGACCACCGCCGAAGCCGGGTTTAGTGGCACGAGTGGTGGAAGAGTCCCGTCTCGTCAGGGACAATGCGGTCGCTGCGGCACCTGGTCGAGCACAGTCAAGGGCGGCCCGCTTCGGACATCGCTCGAGCATCTGGTATTGAGGATCGCGTCGGATTCCGGTACCGATCTCAACCGATGGCGGATGATGTGCGGGCTTCGAGAGGGCACAGCGGATCACTCGACCAGCGCTACCAGACTTCGATACCGTCTCGACCCGACCCTGCCTGGAC
>JALYGD010000074.1 GCA_030777265.1 Actinomycetota bacterium
TCCTGGCCGAAACCGTCTACTCCCGCTTCGACCTGCGCGCCTACCGCGATCTCGACGTGCTCGTCGCTCCGGCGGCGTTCCCCGACGCTTTGCGCGCACTGGAAGCAGCCGGTGCGAGCCTGTACGAGCGGAACTGGACGCTGCTGCGGGCCGGGATGAAGGGCCAGCTGCATCTCACCCTGCCCCACGGTTCCTTCTGTGACCTGCACTGGCACCTGCTCCACGACCGGGAGGTGCGTGGCGTCTACCGCCTGCCCAGCGCAACGTTACTGGGCGGCGTGCGGCGGCTGGTGCTCGGCGGGGTCAACGTGCCCTCCCTCGATCCCGTCGACGCGTTCGTCCACCTCGCGGTGCACGCCTGTCTGGCGGGAGCAGACCGTCTCGTGTGGCTGAAGGATGTCGACGAGATCGTGCAACGGATGCCCCCTGAGTGGGAAGGCGTCGTCGAGAAGGCGAGGGCCGCCGGTGCCGGTCTGGCGGTCGCGGCGGTGCTGGAGCTGGTGCGACGGGTGCTGGGAACGCCAGCGCCGTCAGGAGTCGTCGCTGCGCTCGACCCAGCGGGGGGGTGGACGCGAATGATCGCGCTCGCCGCACGCATCGCGCCACCCCAGATGGCGACAGGGGACGGCTCGATCCTGCGCATTGTCGCGCGTTCGACCCGCCCGACGCTCGGGGGCAGCATGACAGAACTGGCTGCGCGTTCGCTGTCGTTGGCGCACCACCCGCGCTCGTCCTCGTTGCAGGGACGCATGGCGCTACGCAACCCGTCACGCAGCACGTCGGCGTTGTATCCGTCCGGGGGGGCGAGGGAACGCCGCGCCTACCTCGATGCGGTCACGGCCCACGACGAGGACGCCACCTACTGACCTCCCCCAGTTCGTCAGGCGGGGAGAAGCTGCCGACGCTCCACCTCTGAGCGCTGCTTGAACGTGACGAGCCAGGCGTCGACCTCAGCCTCATCGGTGACGTCCACTCCGTCCTTCAGCATGGCGCCGACCGCTGCTTTGGCGGGGCCGAAGTTGGACGGGTCTCTCACCGCGTCGAGGTAGTCGTCCTCGACCTCATCGATCGTGGCGACGATCTCCTCGATGAGGTTGCAGGGCAGCTCCCGCCGCTTGCCGGCGAATCGCACCCAGGCACGCAGGACGGCCGGCACCCGCGGGATCGCCTCGGGGGGAAGGGTGACCTTGCGCGGCAGCCAGTCGAGCAAGAACAGCAGCACCACCGTCGGACTCCAGCGCAACGGATCCTCACCGCAGAAATCACAACGGTAGTCGAGGATCATGCTGACGAGCCGGCCGTCGTCGGGGGCCTCCATGGCCTCAGGTGAGGAGAAAAAAGCCTCCAGGAGCACCCCCCGCGTTGCCTCTTCGAGCGGCTGGGAACCGCTGACCGACTGTTGTGGGAACAGCCGAAGCCGGGCATCGAGGAGGATCCGGCAATCCTCAAGAGACTTGCTCTCCGGCAGATCGAGACAGTGGTCGCGGACCCTCAGGCCCCGGCGCACCTTTGAGGTCGCTTCCGCCGGATCGACGGCCCGAAACTCCCAGGCTTCGGACGGGTGCCATTCGTCGAGCACCTGCTCCAAGGCGGTGTCGGTCAGGAAGCCGTCCTTGACCATCCCACCGAAATTGTGATCGACGAGCAACTGGAAGGTGTGCGGCTGCATGCCGTCGTGGGCGAAGGCGAGCAGGATGGCCTCCTGGTCGCCATAGGGGTCGCCGGCCTCCCACGCTCCCACGACTCGGACAGCGCCGAGCTTCGCCACCCACGACGGCGCCTGCACCCCACGCCGCTGCAACTCGTCGGCGGCCTGGCGGGCCTTGCGGGCCACAGGTGGCGCGGCAACCGCCGCCAGCGCACTCACGCAGGCCAGCGCCTCCGGTGCCGGATCGTGGCGAGCGATGCGCACCAGACTCTGCCCGTACACACGCTCCGGATCGTCCTCGACGAGGCAGAGCCCTCGCCACATGTCGACGAGCTCCGTCGCCCAGAGCTCCGCGTCGAGGGGATCATCGAAGGTGAGTAGCTCCCGCGCAGCCCGCAGCACCGCCCGCAGCGCCGGACGAAAGATCTCGTCGACGAGCCGCCAGTCGCTCAGCGTTTCTGACATCCTGCGCTCCGAAGCGTGCGGCATTGGTCCCTCAGGAACTGGTCCCTCAGGCACTGATCCTTCAGGCATCGACCTGTAAACCATGGACGCCCCCTCTCGAGGGTTGAACCGTAAAGGGCCTCGCCTCGCAGACGAAGCAACCGGCTCCGTGAGCAGAAGCGGTGTCCCGCGGTACCTTCGTGCGCGTGAGTGGCACTGGCCTGGCCTGGCAGCCGTCCCTCTTCAAGATGGGGACGGTAAGGCTCGACTTCAGCTTCGGAGGCCTTTCTCGGCGCGAACTGGGCTTTGAGGCCTGGGTCGAGTATGTGCCCGGCTGGGTCGAGGGTGCGGACTCGCTGTTCGAGCAACTATTGGATGTGTCGCACTGGCGGTCCCGCGTGGTGCACATGTACGAGCGGCAGGTCGCCGAGCCCCGACTGAGCGCACGATGGCGCCTGGGACAGGCCCCCAAGGGGCCGGGACGGGCGGGCCAAAGTTTGGAGGAGGTAGGGACACCGCTGCCGGTTGTAGGCGAGATGGCCGAGGTCCTCGGAGAGCGCTACGCCGTCCGATTCACCTCGGTCGGCTGCAACCTGTATCGAGACGGAAGCGACAGCGTCGCCTGGCACGGAGACCGAGTGGCCCGCGATCTGCCGCAGGCCACCATCGCTATCGTGTCCGTCGGGGCGACGAGGACCTTCCGACTCAGGCCGAAGGGTGGTGGGCGAAGCGTCGCTTACAGGCTCGGAGGTGGCGACCTCCTCGTCATGGGAGGATCCTGCCAGCGGACCTGGGACCACGCCGTACCGAAGGTCTCCTCGGCAGGGCCGCGGATCAGCATTACGTTCCGCCACGCCTACGACTGAGCGCGCTCCGCAGGAGCGACGGCGACGATAGTGGTTGATTGAGAGGAGCGCATGTGACGGGTGCGCGGCGCGCGATTGTCCTCGTCGACGCCGAGCATCACCCACCGGTGCTTCGCCGCGCGCTCGCCCAACTCTCAGCATCGGGGACGGTCCCGGTTCTGGC
>JALYGD010000075.1 GCA_030777265.1 Actinomycetota bacterium
GGCCGCGAGGACCCCCACCAAGCCGAGCGCACTTCTCGCGGCGAACCATGCCTGGCCCGCGGCCAGCCGTTGCTCCCCATCGTGCATGCCGCTCTCCTAGCAAGGACCGCCGTTCGGCGCCCGGGCGTCGAGAACCTTCAGCGAGCCACGCGGCCTACACCAGAGCCCCGGGCGTTGCGCCCGACCAGGGGAGGTCGTCGCGAGCTCGGGGTGGGGTGGCAGACCGACATCGGAGGCGCTCGGGAGGGAAGTAGCTACTAAGGCCGGATGGACAAAGGGCGGTGGGCGCCCCCTTCGGGGAGACTCCTCCTTCGGCTGGTGTTCGATTCGGCTGTCCACACTGCCATCTACCCTTTGAGAGGTAGCGAAAAGCTATCCACCTCGAATAAGCGCCAGCAGAGCACATGTACTCGCACGGTTGGTTGTGACCGTGATCGAAGAAATCCCAAACGGCGTCCCCAATCGTCACTGTAATAGGTGGCTCCGTAGCAGCAGGAAGTAAGTTGTGAGCGGCCCTCAGCGATATTTTACTGTGCTCGCCCGAGCAATTCGATTGACTCGAACGGGAGTCCCGTGACCTACAGCGCCGACTTGAGTTACAGTCGAGGTTATCGAAACAAGGTGAAGCGTGATTGGGCGGGCGGCCATGGCGCCCCGACGCGTCCGACCGGTTCCCCGATAGGGAGGCGCACCCGGTCGGCTTACCGAGCCGGGATCAGCAATGCCGTCCGCGTATTCAGTCGCCCTCCTAGCATCGATGCTGCTGTGCACTCGTAAAGGGGGCATTCGGAATGCAGCATGACGTCCGAGACCTGGAGACAGCCGCCGCCATGCGGTTGCACGAGCGGGTGTGGCGGTTGCAGCGGGTGGCTTGGATCGCGTTGGCCCTCCTCGTTGCCTCGGCGCTTGCCGGGTTGTTCGGGCCTGGACCGGTGAGTTACAGGACGGCGCGGTCGGAGGACGGCCAGCTGGCCGTGGCCTACCAGCGGCGCGGTGCAACCTCTGAGGTCGAGGTGACGGTCCGGCAGCCGCCGCCCGGCGACGTCAACCTCGCGGTCGCACGCGATTACCTGTCGAAGGTCAACGTCAGTTCGATCATGCCGCGTCCCGACGAGGTGCGAACCGAACCCGGGCAGGTCGTCTTCGTCTTCCCCGTCCAGCCGAACGTGAGCGACTTCGCAGTCGTCTTCGGCGTCGCCAGCGACACGATCGGGTCGATGAGCGCAACGGTGGCCTTCGACGGGGCAGCATCGCACTTCCGACAGTTCTCCTACCCGTAAGCCGGAGGTGCGACAGTGGATTCCGTTCTGCGTGCGGTCGGCGTCTACGCCTTCGTCTTGATCCTGGTGCGACTGTCGGGCCGGCGGACGGTCGGCGACGTCACGCTCTTCGACTTCGTCCTGCTGCTCCTCGTCGCCGAGGGGACCCAGCAAGCGCTCCTCGGCGACGACTTCTCGGTCACCAACGGACTCCTTGTCGTGGCCACGCTGTTCACCCTCGACATCGGCCTGTCCGAGCTCAAGCAGAAGTTCGGTGCGCTCGCGAGGATCATGGAGGGCACGTCGCTGATCATCATCGACGACGGGCGCGTGCTGGAAGACCGCATGCGCAAGGCCCGCGTAGGGGTCGACGACGTGATGGAGCAGGCACGGAAACAGCAGGGGATCGAATCGCTCGATCAGATCAAATTTGCTGTCATCGAACGCGACGGAGCCATCTCCGTGATCGCGCGCTAGAAGCCGCAGACCGGCGCGGCCGTTTCCGAACGCCCTGAAGCCCCGAGGCGGACCGATCGACTGCTGAGCGTCACTGGGCGGGTTGGCCGGCGGCGCATGCCTGTGGTCATGTCGACTTTCGCTGCTGCGTGGGGCCTCCGCCTCTCGTGAGGTTTCGGGCGGTGTTGACCAGTGCGACGTGGGAGAAGGCCTGAGGGAAGTTGCCGACCATCCGCCCGGCTTCCGGGTCGTACTCCTCGGCGAGAAGGCCCACGTCGTTACGCACCGAGATCAGCCGCTCGAACAGGGCCCGGGCCTCATCGGCACGGCCGAGGAGGGCCAGGTTGTCAGCAAGCCAGAAGCTGCAGGCCAAGAACGCCCCCTCCCCTCCGGGTAGGCCATCGACGGACTCCTCACCGGCGAGATAGCGCAGAACGAAGCCGTCCCGACACAGCTCGCCCTCGATCGCCTCCACCGTGCCCCGCACCCGCTCATCCCCCGGAGGTAGGAAGCCGACCAGGGGCACCATCAGCAGACTGGCGTCCAGCTGCTTCGACCCGTAGTACTGGGTGAACGCGCCCCGGTCCGCGTCGTAGCCTCTGTCGCAAACCTCGTCATGGATCTCCTGACGGCAGCGTCGCCAGCGCTCCACCGGCCCGTCCAGGCCGAAGCGATCGACGGCCTTGACGGCACGGTCCATGGCCACCCACGCCATCACCTTCGAGTGCGTGAAGTGCCGTCTCGGACCTCGCACCTCCCAGATGCCCTCGTCGGGCTCCCGCCAGCCCGACTCCAAGAACTCGAGCAGGGCCCGCTGCAGCTCCCACGCAGGCGCAGTGGGCGCGATACCCGCCCGTCGCGCCTGGTGCATGACGTCCATGACCTCGCCGTACACGTCAAGTTGGAGCTGGGCGCTGGCGGCGTTGCCGATACGCACCGGCTTCGATCCCGCGTAGCCCGGCAGCCAGGGAAGCTCCCGCTCGGGGAGGCGGCGCTCCCCGGCTGGCCCATACATGATCTGGAGTGCCGAGGGCTGCCCCGCCGCCGCCCGCAGAAGCCAATCCCGCCACGCCCGGGCCTCGTCGTCGTAACCGGCCATCAACAGCGCGTAGAGGGTGAAGGTGGCGTCGCGCAGCCAGCAGAAGCGGTAGTCCCAGTTTCTCACCCCGCCCAAATCCTCGGGCAGCGAAGTGGTGGGGGCAGCCACGATCCCCCCAGTGGGGGCATAGGTGAGGGCCTTGAGGGTGAGCAGCGACCGGACCACCACGTCATCAGAGGCGAAGTTGGATCGGCATGAACGTGCCCACTCCCGCCACCACGACGCCGTGTCCGCCTGCGCGGTCAGGGCATTGATGGGTTTGGGCGCGGACTCGTAAGAGGGGTGCCAGGTGAGTACGAAGGGCACGGACTCGCCCGCCGGCACGGTGAACTCGGCCACGGTGGTGAGCCCGCGGCCCTCCGTGGCGATCGGCGTGCGCAACTCCAGGGCGTCAGGCCCGGCCACAAACGACAGAGAATCCTCGAGCTGGCGCACCCATGGGGCGATCGAGCCGTAGTCGAAACGCACCACCAACTCCATGCGCATCTGAACGTGGCCTCGCACCCCCTCCACCACGCGCACCAGGTCGGGTTGGGTCTGGCGCGGCGGCATGAAGTCGATGACCCGCACCGCGCCGCTCGCGGTCTCCATCTCCGTCTCCAGCACCAGCGTGTCCTCGAGGTAGCGCCGCGTGGTGCGGGTAGCGCCTTCGACCGGCTCGAGCAGCCAGCGGCCGTGGTCGCGGCCGCCGAGCAGCGCTGCGAAACAGGCCCCAGAGTCGAAGCGGGGCAGGCAGAGCCAGTCGATGGACCCGTCGCGGGCGACCAGGGCGGCGGTCTGGGTGTCTCCTATGAGGGCGTAGTCCTCAAGAGGCTTGCTCATCAGCGTGGCCGGTCG
>JALYGD010000076.1 GCA_030777265.1 Actinomycetota bacterium
AGCAGGTGACCCACGTCGCGGGAGTTCGCGGACTCCTGACGTTCCCCGGATACGCCGCTACCCCGATCACGACCCTTCTGAAGGATCGGGGTTAGCGCACCCGGGCCGGGGTGGTCTCGTACGGTTATGCGCAATCGAATGCCTCAGGCGAAAATGAACGGGTGCGTGAACATCCCCTTCGTCGCGTGGGGAGCAAAGTTGCCGAGCATGTCGGGGGTCGCGCAGATGCAGGCGTAGGTCGACCCTCGCTTCAACTCGAGGCTGGCGACCCCCTCCTCGCCCGCCTTGACGGCGACGCCGCCTAGGAAGGCCATCGGAGGTGGTCCTCCCGGCTGCCTGAGCCACCGCACCACGTCGTCAACCGACTTCCCGGGAGACAGCTCGACGAGGTTCATCTCGTGCAGCTGCCGGCCCTGGTTGTGGAAGCCGACGGTGTTGACGCCCGCCGTGAGTGTGGGCACCTGGGTCAGGGTGAAATCCGTCCCGATGACTGTGCCACCGAATCGGGTAGGTCGCCCCGGGCGCCTTCGTTACTGTCAGCTTCTTCAGCATGCCCTTGTGAGCATGGCTGGAGCCGTCGGGCGAGGGGATCAGGCAGTAGACAGCGTAGTCGCCGGCGGGCAGGTTCACGGCGACCTTCACCGCCGTCCCTGGATCCGTGGTCGGTACCGCCGCCACGTCCTCGAAGGGGAATGGACCCGAAGGAGGTCCGTCGGCCGGCGCACCGGCCAGGACGCCTCGAATCCGGCGAAGTGCGGGTCGTACGTGATCCTCACCACCACGGCCGCCTCGACGTAACGGAGCACCGCCTTGCCGTCCACGCCGCCCCCGAGACGGCGCGCTGCCCCTCGCCCCGCAGCTACAACCGCAGCACCTCACGGGGTTTCATGCACGTGGACTCCCTGAAGCTCATCGCCACCTGCCTGGGCCGCCTTCGGTCAGGTGCGACTCCAACCTCAGCGGGCGTCTGTGCTGTGGATGCTCCTGTCGTCGCCGCGATGGTTTGGCGGGAAGCGGCACTCCAGAGGCGGGCTTCCCTCCTGCTCCGGTGAACCCGAATCGACCACGCCGAGCAGCCGCCGCGCTGGTCAGACGTGACCCCGGACCCGGCTGTATTACGGTTATTGCCGAATCCGGAGGCGATGTCAATCGCGGCTGGGGCCGGGATTGCAGGGCCGCCGTCGTCGCCATGGCGCTGGGGGAACGACATGGGAAGCACGTGGGTAAGGGAGAACCGCCCGACAGTGGCGGCGCTGGCGCTCGGAGTAGGCCTCACCTTGTTCGTGACGCTCCTGCCTTTCGTCCAATTTGCCTACGACAACCCGCAGCTGCATCTAGCTCTGGAGACGGCCGAGGGTGTCATCGCCGCCCATCTCGCGTACCTGGTCCTTGGCCGCTTCCGCACCACCGGCCAACTGCGTCATCTGGCCCTGGCGTGGGCGTTCGCCATGATGGCAGCCGTCAACCTGCTCCTGGGCGCTTTGCCCATCGTCACGCTAGGTGCCCGCCCGGTGGGGTTCCTCCCCTGGGCGGCGGCGGGACTGCGGTTGATCGCCATCGCGACGCTCTGCCTCGCCGCCTTCGCCGGCACCGGCCTGGCGCCCCACGGCCGAGTTCTGGTCATGTTCCTGGCCAAGACCACGCTCGGCGTGCTCGCGACGGTGGGACTGGCGGCTTGGGCAGCGGAGATCTTCCTGGCCCAGGCCGTGGACCCGTCACTCTCGCCGGAATCATCGGGTTGGCCTCGCATCGTCGGTCACCCGGTGGTGCTTGGGATCCAGTTGGTGGCCGTGGTGCTCTTCGCCGTCGCCGCGTTGGCGTTCACGAAGGAAGCGCAGCGCAAGCCTGACCAGCTCCTGCGGTGGCTCGGCGCGGGCGCCGTGCTCGGAGCCTTCGCCCGGCTCAACTACTTTCTCTTTCCCTCGCTGTATTCCAACTGGGTGTACACCGGCGATCTGCTCCGGCTCGGCTCCTACCTGTTCTTCGTCGTGGGCGCGGCCCGGGAGCTCGATGCCTACTGGCGAGACCATGCCACCTTGGCCGTCTTCGAGGAGCGCCGCAGGGTGGCGCGGGAGCTGCATGACGGCCTGGCCCAGGAGTTGGCTTTCATCCGGTCCCAGACCGCGGCAATGGCCGGCGGCATGCCGCTGCCAGACATGGTCGGTCATGTAGCTGCCGCCGCCGAGCGGGCCCTCGAGGAATCACGCCGGGCCATCGAGACGCTGACGGATGGCGCACCGACGCCCCTACGTGAGGCGCTTCGAGATGCCGCCGAGGAGGTGGCGGGCCGGCAGGGGGCGCGGGTAGAGGTGCAGGTGCCGGGCTCTCCCACAGCCCCGTCGGTCACCGAGGCGCTGGTCCGGGTGGTGCGAGAAGCCGCCGGCAATGCGGTGCGCCACGGGGGCGCGACGCGCGTCCAGGTGCACCTTGCCTGCGACAACCACGCCCTTCGCCTGACGGTCGTAGACGACGGCCGAGGTTTCGTACCCGACCAGGTGCGCCGCGGATTCGGGCTGCGGAGCATGCGGGAGCGGGTGGA
>JALYGD010000077.1 GCA_030777265.1 Actinomycetota bacterium
GCACCTTCATCCCCTTTGCTGCTGGCAGCACCCGCATGCCCTATCCGCGGTTCCTCCTCTTCAGCGTGCCCAGCGCCGCGGCATGGGCCGCCTCGTTCGTCCTGCTCGGCTTCGTCGCCGGCCAGTCGTGGGAAGTTGTCGAGAAGATTGCCGGCCGCGCCGCCTTCATCCTGCTCCTCGTGCTCGGCATAGGCCTGCTCATCCGCTGGTCCGCCCGCCGCGTCATCCAACGGCAGGAGCAACTCCGCGCCTTCGCGGAGCGCCTCGGCGAAACCGAGCCGGTGCGGTGGGTTCGCGAACGCTACGGTGACGAGCTGCGGTGGCTCGGGCGTCGCTTCGATCCCCGCATCGCCCGCGGCCTCAGCCTGACGCTCGGGTTCGTCGTCCTGGTCTTGTCCTCCATCGCCGCCGGCGTCGTCTTCAACGATGTCCGTGGGTTCGAAGGGCTCGCGCCCCTCGACCGGCCACTGCGTATGTGGTTCGCGGACGTGCGCACGGAGGCGGCTGCCACCATCGCCGGCGTTCTCACCGCCACGTTCGATCTGCCGTGGGCGGCCTTCCCGATCGTGGTCCTGACGGCCTTCGCCGTGTGGTGGGTGAACTGGCGGGCTGCCGTTCGTGTCGTCGTGGGAGCCTTCGGATCGGCGGGGGCCGCCTGGCTGGTCCAGCAGGTCGTGACCGAGCGGATTTCGGGGACGCACTGGCCACCATTGCCGGTCGCGATCAGCGGCACGCTCGTGGTGCACGCCGTCGCCGTGGCCGTCACCCGCCTGCGCTGGGCGGCAGCGGTGACGACGACGGCAGTGGGGACCTTCCTGGTCGCGGTTGTGGGGCTCGCCACCCTCGTCACAGCCGAGGGATCGCTTACGGGTGTCCTCTTCGGCGCCGCCCTAGGCGCCGCCTGGGCCGCCGCAGTCGAGGTGCAGGCCCGGTTGCCCTTCTGGTTCGGGACCGACGAGACAGCCGCACAATCAGAATCGGTGCTCGACCCGCCCCAGTGAGCGGCGCTCCCCAGGAGCGACGCGAGAGGAGCCGTCTTGGGTCTCCAAGACGGCGAAGGTTATGGTCCAGTGAGCGGCGCTCCCCAGGAGCGACGCGAGAGGAGCGTCTTGGGTCTCCAAGACGGCGACGGTGATGGTCCAGTGAGCGGGAGCGACCGTACCTACGCTCGTACGGTCGGCCTTCGTGACGCGGCTGACATCATCGTTGGAGGAGGTGTGCATGCAATTCGATGATCGTCGCGACGCCGGGCGGCAGCTCGCGGAACGGCTCACCTCGTACGCGCATGAGGATCCCATCGTTGTCGGCTTGCCGCGCGGCGGTATTCCCGTCGCCTACGAGGTCGCGCACGCACTGCGTGCCCCACTCGATACCCTCGTCGTCCGCAAGGTAGGGGCGCCACACAACCCCGAGTACGGCGTCGGAGCGGTCGGCGAAGAGGGCGTCGTCCTCATAAAGGACGAGGCCGTCCGAGGGCTGCGGATCTCGCAGGACGCGCTGGAAGAGGCGGTGGGGCGCGAGCGCGAGGAGCTCGAGCGCCGGCTCGAGCGCTACCGCAGCGGCCGTCCAGCGGCGGGGATCGGGGGCCATACCGTCATAGTCGTTGACGACGGACTAGCCACCGGCGTCAGCGCGACCGCCGCGGCCCACGTCTTGCGCGAGAGGGGCGCCGGGCGCCGCGTCCTCGCCGTGCCGGTCGGAGCGCCCGACAGTTTGAAACAGGTGGCCGAACACTACGACGAGGTCGTCTGCCTGCATTCGCCGTCGTCGTTCATGGCCGTGGGCTCCTGGTACCGCGACTTCGGACAGACCCGGGATGACACGGTGGTGGAACTCCTGTCGCGCGCGTACGACGAGCTGCCAGCCGAGAAGAAGGGCGACACGGCGCCCGAGCCCGCGCAGAAGCCCGACACCAACCGCGGCAACAGTGAGCGGCAAGTTGAGATCCCTGCGGGTGAGCTGAGCTTGCCCGGCGATCTGAGCGTGCCCCGTGACCCCCGGGGCCTCGTCATCTTTGCGCACGGCAGCGGATCGAGCCGCAGGAGCCCCCGCAACCGGCATGTCGCGTCGCTGCTCAACGATGCCGGCTTTGCGACGCTGCTCTTCGACCTGCTCACCGACGTCGAAGAGCGCGATCGGGGCAACGTCTTCGACATCCCCCTCCTGGGACGACGGCTCATCGCTGCCACCCGCTGGGCCCGCCGCCTTGACGAGCTCGCGGGCCTGCCCGTCGGCTTCTTCGGTGCGAGCACCGGGGCAGCCGCGGCGCTGGTGGCGGCTGCCGAGCTCGAGCGGGAGGTCCGGGCCGTCGTATCGCGGGGCGGCCGCCCGGACCTGGCGATGGAGCGACTGGGGGACGTGGCCGCGCCAGCCCTGTTGATAGTGGGGGGACGTGACGAACCGGTGATCGCGATGAACGAAGAGGCCGCCAAGGAGTTGCGGTGCGAGCACGATCTGGTGATCGTGCCCGGTGCCACTCACCTGTTCGAGGAGGCAGGTGCGCTCGACGAGGTGGCGAAGCACGCCCGAGAATGGTTCTCACGGCATCTCCCCGGCTGACCGACATGGCCTCCCCGCACCTTGTCCCCGAAACCCACTACCGCTGGCGGATAGATCCCAGCGAAGGCATGCGGGTGCCCGGCATCGTGTTCGCCTCGCGGAATCTCCTGCCGGACATCCATGCCGACCAGTCGCTCCAACAGGTAGCAGACGTCGCGACCCTCCCAGGGATCGTCGAGGCCAGCTACGCCATGCCTGACATGCACTGGGGATACGGCTTTCCAATCGGTGGTGTGGCGGCCACCGACGTGAGCGAGGGCGGCGTGGTCTCGCCGGGCGGGGTCGGCTTCGACATCTCCTGCGGTGTGAGGCTGCTTGCCGCCCCCGCGACGCGCGAGGAGGTGGCCAACGCCCTGCCAAAGCTGATGGATCTCCTGAGCGGGGCCGTGCCACGTGGCCTCGGACGGGGCGCGGTGTGGGAGCTCACCGCGGAGGACGAGCTCGTCGAGGTGCTCGAGCGCGGCGCCGCGTACGCCGTTGAGCGCGGTCGAGGGACCGAGCACGACCTCGAGCGAACCGAGGACGGCGGCTTCCTCCCTGACTGCGACCCCGCCCAGGTCAGCCCGCGAGCCCGAGAGCGTGGCATGCAGCAGATCGGCAGCCTCGGTTCGGGCAATCATTTCCTCGAGGTCCAGTACGTCGACCAGGTCTTCGACGCGGAGGTCGCGGCCGGGTTCGGACTCGAGCGCGAGCAGGTCTGTGTCATGATCCATACCGGCTCGCGCGGCCTCGGTCACCAGATCTGCCAGGACCACGTCCGTACCATGCAGAAGGCCATGCAGCGCTACAGGATCAAGGTGCCGGACCGTCAGCTGGCCTGCGTACCGGTCGACTCCCCCGAGGGCAGGGCCTACCTGGGCGCGATGATGGCAGGCGCCAACTTCGGACGAGCCAATCGGCAGCTGCTCGCGGAGGTCACGCGCGACGCGTTCGCCGAGGCGACCGGCCACCGCGATCTCGTACTCGTCTACGACGTCTCCCACAATCTTGCGAAGCTCGAGGAGCATGAGGTTGCGCGAGACGGGCCGGGAGGTGGTACCCGGCGCCTGCGGCTCTGCGTCCACCGCAAGGGGGCCACCCTCGCTCTGCCACCCGGACACCCGAGTCTGACTGAGGACCTGCGCGCCCACGGCCAGCCCGTGCTCGTCCCCGGCTCGATGGGCACCGGCTCGTACGTACTCGTCGGTATGAAGGGCGGCGCTGCCTTCCACTCCGCTTGCCATGGCGCCGGACGGACCATGAGCCGCAATGAAGCGAAGTCGAAGCAGAGCGGCCGCGACCTCCACGACGAGCTGGAACGGCAGGGGGTCCTGGTTCGCGAGGAATCCGAGCGCGACCTGCCGGAGGAGGCGCCCTACGCGTACAAGGATGTCGACGAGGTCGTGCGGGTCTGTGAGGACGCCGCCCTTGCCCGCCGCGTCGTCCGCCTGCGACCGCTCGGCGTGGTGAAGGGCTGAACCCCGCCCCTCACGCGACCCCCGTCGCTCCTGCAGAGCGCCGCTCGTAGGCGTCCGCCGCTGCATCGAAGCCCCCACCGCCGCTGGGGCACTGCTGGGTGCCGTTCTTGTGCAGTCACACGTCGACCGTCACTCGACAGCGCCAGCCCGCAGCGCTCCCCTCGACCTGAAGTGCATGGTAGGTGACGGCTTTCGGCACCGCCCCGGATGGCTGGACCGAGGTGACGTTGGCGAGTTCGAGCTGACCTCGCAGCCCGCCGTCCTCGCTGTCGCACAGACGCACTCCGACCGGGACGAGTCCGCGTGTGTCCAGGAGGTAGATGACCTCTTCGAGGAGGTCCACGAGCAAGTCCTCGTCGGTCGCCAGGCCAAGGTCTACCAGGCGCCGATCGACCAGCTCCGCGTGCGACACCTCGGCGAAGGACGCGACGAGGGCACGGACAGCCTCGGCGTAGCAGGTCGCACGCGTCGGTCCCCACGCCTCGAAGGCGGTGTCG
>JALYGD010000078.1 GCA_030777265.1 Actinomycetota bacterium
CATCCCTTTACCATCATGACATGTTGGCTCCGTCAGATGGCCTGGACTACCTCGAGCACCTCACCGAGGACGACCTCCTGCTGCTTGCCAGGGCGGCACAACTCGACGCCACGGATCCCCTGCGTGCGGTAACGCGCCTGCGAAACGACCCTGGCCTGCTCGAAAGGGTGCTCGCTCACCCTGACACCATCCAGGCAGTACTCGGAGAGCGTGACGAGCCCGACCCCCTTCTCGGCGTGTCACCCTTCCTCCTCTTCACCGTGGCGGTGCATCGCGCCCTCCACGAGCTTGGGAGGGTGAGGTTCGTGCACGAGTGGGCGGGACCTCGCCAACGCCTTCCCGTGCTCGGCACGGATGCCCTGATCGGCTTTCTCGCGGACCCGGCACGGCGCTTCTTCCTGGCAGAGTTGCTCGCCTCCTACACCCACGTCGCCAGCGGCAGCCTGTGGACCCATACCCGCCGAGGCTGGCGCCGGCAGCGGTTCAGCGAGCTCGACCTGGTGCGGATGGCCGCTCTGTTCGAGGTGCTGCCACGCCAGGAGCACGCCGGGCTCTACCGAAGACTCGGCGACCTGGCCTTGTTCCTCGCCGGTGTCTTTCCGGATCACACTGCGATGCATCGGTTCGCACCCATCGAGGTGGAGCGGCTGTCCCGCGCGCTCGACGCTGTCGGCCATGAGGACCTTGCCGAGCTGCTCGCGATGCGAGGCGGGGTCGGGCTGCTCGACCAGCTCGGTCAGCGCTGGTATGGGCTGGCAGTACGATCTTCGACGGCCCCTCAGACCCGAGCCGCGCGGCTTGTCGCCGACGTCGCGGAGCGCTTTCCGGAAGCTCGCCGGGTTCTGAACTACGTTACCGACCACCACCTGTTCCCCTTCCGCGCGCGCTGGTTCCCCAAACCGCTCCCGTGAGCGGCGGTCCGCAGGAGCGGCGCGTGAGGAGCCGCTCACAATCAGTCCCCCCGCCTGCGGGCTGCCACAGACCAGGAGATCAGGCGGGCGAGCCGGAAAGTGCGTCTGCGAGAGCCTCCAGGAAAGCGTCATCTT
Organism: Actinomycetota bacterium; assembly: GCA_030777265.1. Lineage (GTDB taxonomy): Bacteria > Actinomycetota > Nitriliruptoria > Nitriliruptorales > JAHWKO01 > JALYGD01. Next base: position 1,047 of record JALYGD010000078.1, read on the forward strand.
CGGCGCGCGTTCCCGTGCTCACGCGCAGACAGCCACCAAGCCGCGGCTGCCGGGAAAAGTCGCGCACGAGCACACTCCGGTCGAGCAGCCGCTGGAACAAGTCGGGGACCGGTGTGCGGAAGAGGATGAAGTTCGCCGCCGACGGGTACGCCGCCACCCCAGCTGTGGCGGCCAAAACCTCAGCGACCCGCTCCCGCTCAGCCACGACCCGCGGAATGTGACTCAGCATCATAGGGGCGAGATCGAGCGCGCACTCAGCGGCGACCTGTTTCAACGTGTCGATGTGGTAGGGCAACCGAACCCGACGCAGGTCGTCCACGACCCAGTCGGGCGCGAGCAGGTAGCCGAGGCGCAGCCCGGCAAGCCGATAGGCCTTCGAGAACGTGCGGGTCACGACGAGTCGGGGCAGGGTGTCCAACAGCGGCCGCATCGAGGTCGCACCGAACTCGACGTACGCCTCGTCGACTACGACAAGGGCTCGGCTTGCCTCGTGCAGAGCCCGTACCGCGTCCACCGCGACGGCGATGCCGGTCGGGTTGTTGGGATGAGCAATCATGACGAGGTCAGGGTCGTGGGCGGTCACCGCCTCCCGAGCGAGGCTGGAGGTGAGAACGAAGTCGTCGGGCAGCTCGACGGTGACAACTTCCGTCAGGGTGGTCCTGGCAAGCAAGGGGTACATGGAGTAGCCGGGTCGGAAGAGCAGCAGTCGCCGACGGGGCCCTCCATAGGCTTGGAGCAGCTGGAGCAGCACCTCGTTTGACCCGTTCGCCGCCCAGGTCCGCTCAGGCGTCAGGCCTTCCAGCACGGCCAGGCGCTGGCGGAGCGAGCGCACCTCCCGATCCGGATAGCGGTGCAGGTCTAGGTTGGCAAGGCGTGCTCGTACCGTCGCCTCGAACTGCGCAGGGGGCGGCTCGGGGGTCTCGTTGGTGTTGAGTCGCACCGGCACGACGAGCTGGGGCGCGCCGTACGGCTCGAGATCGCGCAGGTCGTCGCGAACCGGGACGCGCTGATCGGCGGACCCCGAACGCCCGTGCCAGGTCCTCATCGTGTTCCCTCGAGTCGAATCTCCACGGCGCGCGCGTGGGCCGGCAGATCCTCGGCGGCAGCCAGGCTGCGCACGACCGGAGCGAGGTCGACAAGCGCGTCCTCGTCATATTCGACCCAGTTCAGCGGCACGAGGAAGTCGCTCGTCGACAGTCCCCCGGTGAAGCGCGCGGTGCCCGACGTCGGCAGCGTGTGGTTCGGTCCGGCGGCATAGTCGCCGAGCGAGACCGGGGTCGCGGTGCCGACGAAAACCGCACCGGCGAACCTCACCCGGTCGGCGACCCCCGCAGCGTCGGCTGTCTGCACCTCGAGATGCTCGGGCGCGAACGCGTTGACGACTCCGAGCGCATGGTCGAGGTCGTCGACGAGCACGACGGCGCCTTGCCCCGCGAGGGCGGCTGCTACCCGCTCACGGTGCCGGGTCGCGGCAACCTCCGCGACGACAGCGTCCTGGACGCGGTCGACCAGGGTCTCATCCGCCGTCACGAGCACGCACGTTGCCAGCTCGTCATGTTCGGCCTGAGCCACGAGGTCCGCGGCGACGATGCGCGGGTCCGCCGTGCGATCGGCGATGATGGCCACCTCGGTCGGCCCTGCAACAGCGTCGATGCCGCAACGCCCCTCGGACTGGACGAGCTGCTTGGCGAGCGTGACGTAGAGGTTGCCGGGACCGACGATCTTGTCGCATGCGAGCACTGATTCGGTGCCGTAAGCCATAGCGGCGATGGCCTGTGCTCCTCCGATGCGAATGACGGTGTCGACGTCGAGGAGGGCTGCGGCGGCGAGGACGGTGCGGTTCGGCCAGCCACCGCCTCCCGTGGGTGGGGTGCAGAGGACTATCTCCTCGACGCCGGCTACGCGGGCGGGCACGGCTGCCATGAGCACGGTCGAGGGGTAGGCAGCGAGGCCGCCGGGGACGTAGACGCCGACCCGGCGCAGCGGACGAAAGCGCTGCCCGAGACGTGCCCCCCCGCGCTCGGCGATCCAGTCCGACGGTCGTGCTCGTTCATGGAACCACCGCACCTGTGCAGCGGCTCGCTCGAGCGCCCCCCGCAGTTCGCCATCGAGCGCGACGAACGCGGAGTCGAGCACGTCGGCTGGGACCGTCAGCCCGTCGAGTTCGACACCGTCGAACCGGGCGGTCAGGGTCCGCAGCGCAGCGTCGCCTTGCTCGCGGACAGCGTCGAGAATCTGCTCCACCTCGGTTCGGACGCCGGTCAGGTCGACGCGGGGACGTGGCAGGCTTTCGGCAGGGTCGCTGCGACCGCCACGCAGGTCGAGCACACGCAGAAGGGGCATGGCCTCTCGGGGGAGCTGAGGGGCCGAGCGTAGCGCGCTCAGCCGGGCGGAGGCAGCGCCCACACACCGTGGGGTCCCGGGCCGACCGGAATGGTGGCGAGGTGCTGGCGGCGAACAACATCGAAGACCAGCAGAGAACCGTTGGTGTGGTCGGCGATCGCGGCGAGCGCCCCGTCAGCAGTGATCGCGACGTGGTGCGGCGCACCGGGAAGGGGTAGCGCTGCGACCACCTGCCGGGAGGCCACGTCCACGACATAGGCCTCGCGGGTGGCGTGATCCACCACCCACAGCTCCGAACCGTCCGGGATGAACGCCAGGTGGTGGGCCTCGACGCCCAGCGGGATGCTCTCGACGAGCTCGCCGTCCGCGGTCATGACGTGCAAGGGACCGTCCCAGTCGGTGATCCAGATGGCGCCGTCAGGCGCGACTCGAATGTCGTGCGGCCGCTTCCCGGTCGGCACGTAGCGCACGACGCTTGCCGTGTCGAGGTCGACGAGCGCCAGCTCGTCCGTCCCGTTCAAGGTGACCCAGGCCTTGCGACCGTCGGGGGTGAGGTCGAGGTCGTGTGGCTCGGCGCGGAGCTCGATGCGCGGACCTCG
>JALYGD010000079.1 GCA_030777265.1 Actinomycetota bacterium
GTGGATTGATCGAGAGGGTCGAGATGAAGTTCCTGGTCCTGTGGCGTCTCGAGCTCGCGCGGTTGTCGACCGAGGTCGCGAGGGCGGTGCTGCGGATGGGCGAGTACGGCAGGCCGCTCGAGGAGCAGGGTAAGGTCCTCGCCCGTTACCACGTCGTGGGTGGCCATGGGGGTGCGTGGATCTACAACGTCGACTCCCACGAGGAGCTCGAGATGCTGCTCGCCCGCTCTCCCGTCTACAACTTCGCCCACTACGAGATCTTGCCGCTCGCGGACATGGCGGCTCTGCCGGTGCAGCCGCCGGAGTAGTCCGACGAGCCACTTCTGTCCAGCCGACCGGAGGCGGTTCGAGCGGCTAGCCCCCTAGATTCGCTGGGGCAGAGGCAGAAGAGGAGTAGGGATGGCGGAGGCGGCGATCTTCGTGGGGTTCGGGCAGGCGGCACGTGCGCGCGAGCCCCAGGCGCTCGAGCTGCTCGACCAGGGGTTGCGCTACTTTGCGGGTCTCCAGGAACGAGGCGAGATCGAGAGCTTCGAGCCGGTCGTGCTCGCACCGCACGGCGGCGACCTGAGAGGGTTCGTCTTGGTTCGGGGAGAGCGCGAGGCCCTCAACAATCTCCGCCGCGACGCCGAGTTCCGCCGCCTCACCGCACGGGCCAGCCTCGTGGTCGACGACTTCGGCGTGGTCACCGCGTACTTAGGGGAGGGGCTGCAGTCCCAGCTCGCTGTCTTCCAGTCCGAGGTGGAGGAGCAGCTGCGCGCCTAGCCGAGGGGGCTCGCGATCTGACCGGCCGGAGCCAGCCGGCAGAACCGCAGCTCACGCGCAGCACGGCGGGTGGAGGCATGTCAGGCAGCCGGTCCATTACGCGGAAGCCCGAGCGCATCCTGGAGGAACGCCAACTCGAGGAGCATGAGACTCTCGGCCACCACTTCCTGCGGGGTCATGTGCGTCACGCCGCTCAGGGGGAGGAAGCTGTGGGGACGGGCGGCTTCCAGCAGCGCGCGTGACAGAACCAGCGAGTGAGCTGCCACCACGTTGTCGTCGCCGAGGCCATGGATGAGCAGCAGCGGCCGCTCGAGACCGCGGGCGTCGGCGACGAGAGAACTGCGCCTGTACGCGTCCGGCTCGAGGTTCGGGTGGCCGAGGTAGCGCTCGGTGTAGTGGGTGTCGTAGAGGATCCATTCGGTGACAGGAGCGCCAGCTACCGCGGCGTGAAAGAGGTCGGGTCGGCGCAGGACGGCCAGCGCTGCAAGGTAGCCGCCGAACGACCAGCCGCGGATGGCGACCCGGCCGAGGTCGAGGCGCGGTTCGAGTTCGGCAGCGGCCACCAGGCCCTCGACCTGGTCTTCGAGCACAGGCCCGGCGAGGTCGAGGTGGATCGCCCGTTCCCAGTTCGGGCCTCGGCCGGGAGTGCCGCGGCCGTCGACAACGAGCACCGCGAAGCCCTGCTCAGCGAACCATTGCGAGGTGAGGTAGGCGCCGAGCGACCGGACGACCCGCTGGGCATGGGGGCCACCATAGGGATCCAAGAGCACCGGCAGCGGACCCTCAACAGTGCTGGGCATCAGCAGCGCGGCCCTCAAGCCTCGGGGGCCGAGCTCGTGAAAATGCACGTCGGGCGTGACCGGCGGTGCCGCGGCGGCCGAAGGAAGCGTCCCAACCGCACGACCAGCGCGACGGACGACGAACCGCGTGTCCGCGCCCTGCAAGGTCGATGAGCTCACGATGACGACGTCACCGCCAGCCACCGCGCCGTGCACGCCCGCCTCAGTGGTCAACCACTCGAGATCGCCCCCGTCGGAAGGAACCCGGACGACGTGAACCTCCGTGGGTTCGTGCGACGCAGCCACCAGAACCCCATCGGCGCCGGCGTGGAGCACGCGGCGCACCTGGAAACCGGGCGGGGTGACGGGAACGCCATCAAACGCGAGCCGGCGAGTGCCGTCGCGGTCCACGGTCGTGACGAGCCTGCCGTCCGGCAGCCAGGCCGGAGAACCGTCGACCAGCTCGACCCAGGTCAGATCCCTCTGGACTTGCACCACCTCAGTCCGGCCCGTGTCCTGATCCGCCACGAGCACGCGCGCCTCGCGCTGATCCCGAGTTTGTACGAGCAGGGTGAGCGGACCCTCGCTGCCCCAGCGCACGCGCGCGAGGTAGGGGAAGGCCTCGCGATCCCACACGATCGGCTGCGGTCCGCCACCCCCCTGAGCCGTCTCGACGACCCAAAGGGTCACGTCGGCGTTCGTGGTTCCCGCCGCCGGGTAGGCGACGGTTCGCGGAGCGAGGGCCGGGTCGACGGGGTTCGCGATATGCCACCGCAGGACCTTGGACTCCTCGACGCGGGCGGCCGCCAGCCGACTCCCGTCCGGCCCCCACCAGAAGCCTCGCGTACGCCCCATCTCCTCGGCGGCTACGAACTCGGCGAGTCCCCAGCTCACGTCGTTCTCGCCGACCAGGAGACGTCCATCACGACCGTCGCAGGCGACCATGTAGAGGGCGCCGCCGCTCACATAGGCGACCTGCTGCCCAGTGGGATCGAGGCGGGGGTCGAAGGCCAACCCCGCCGCGGGCAGTTCGCGCACCTCACCGCTGTCGACGTCGGCGAGGAAGAGCCGCCCCGAGAGGGCGAAGGTCACGCTCTCGAGGTTGCGGTCACCCGCGAACGCTACAATCCCCCCTCCGCTCTCTCGCCTGCGTTCCCGGCGGGCACGTTCCTCGGACGACAGCTTCTCCTCCTCGGTAGCCGCCGACAGCAGAGCGTGCGGGTCGACGAGCAGACGCTCACCGAACATCGACGGCTCGAGCGCCCACAGACGGTTGACGAGGTCCTCACCGTGCAGCGAACGGAGGTAGACGACCCGACTCCCATTCGCGGCTACCGCCACATCGCGGGGGCGACCGAGAGTGAAGCGGCGGGTTCGGGCCGACAAGCGGGGGAATTGGTCGCTGGGTCGGGGCACTGCCGGTGACGTCACGCAGCTGGCTCCGCCGGTGCGGTGGGAGCCTGCGCTGCCGCCCCCGGACGGGAGAGCGACGACCTCGCCGCTGCCGCTCCACCCCTCGAGCGACTCGTGGCCCGACCCTTGGCAGGCTCGGCAACCTCGGCGACGACCGGGCGGTGCTGGCTTGCGACCGCTACCGGAGGGTCTTCCGGCACCCAGGAACGGAGCACGGTCAGGGCAGGGTCGACGAAGACGTAGTCCTTGCGCGCCAAAGGTTCGGGGTTCGGGTACGTGTCGCCGATTCCCTGGCCTGACACGGCGTAGGCGTCCTGCAGCGTGCTGGCGAGCCGCTGGGCAACGGCGCCGTTCGGTGCCTCGTTGAGGTCGGCACCCACCACGACGGGAGTGCTCACCTTTCGCAGATGCTCCTCGAGGTCCCGGCAGTGCGTGGTCCGGACGTCGGGTCGTAGGCCGAACTGGACGGCGAACGCTGTGAGGCGCAGCGCCTTGACCCCCAGGATGGCTTGGGCCACCGAGCGGGGAACGATTCCCGGCACGGGTGAGAGTTGGTGGGTCACCGCGCTGACTACCCGCACCCGTTCGGCGGTGAGAATCGCGACGCTCAGACGTCGACGTCCGGCTGTGGCCGCCACCTCGAGCCCCACGCGGCGGGCGAGTCGGCGTAGACCGAAACGGGGCGGGACCTCCACGGCGCAGACAATGTCTGGTTCGACCGCGGCCAGCACCGCGCTCACGGCGTTCGCGTCCAGACCGCCGCTCATGTTGTAGGCGACGACCCGGATCACGTCGCCCCGTCCTCCTCGGGACCGCCGATTTTCCCATGGACGAGCAGGGCGCTGCCGATCGCGCCGGCGTCGTCGCCGAGCTCGGCGGTCACGACGGGTGGGACCGGCCGGTGGCCGGCACCCAGGATGCGCTTCCCGAGGATCTCCACCGCTTCGGGTACCAGGAACCGGGCCGCGCTGGCGGATGCCCCCCCTCCGATGATGAAGGTCTCCGGGTCGAGAGCGTTGCATATCGACATCAGACCGACCCCGAGCCAGTAGCCCCCCTCTCGGAGCACGCGCAGGGCGAGCTCGTCGCCGTCGACCGCAGCGCGCGCGACGGCCTCCCCGTCGACGAGGTCGATCGCTCGCAGGCTGCTGGCTTCATCGGTCTCGTTGAGCATCTCTTGCGCCCGCAGACCGATTGCCGAGCCCGAGGCGTAAGCTTCGAGGTGACCGCGCCCCCCGCAGCCGCAGCGTCGCCCCCCATCATCGACGGTGAGATGTCCGAACTCTCCAGCCATGCCGTTCGTGCCCTCGACGAGCCGTCCCTCGGCTACGATCCCCCCGCCGACACCGGTCCCCAGTGTGAGCATGACGGCGTCACGGGCGCCGCGAGCGGCTCCGACGCGAAGCTCGCCGTAGAGGGCGACGGTTGCGTCGTTGCGCACAACCACGGGAACCTCGAGGTCGCGCATCAGGCGCCCCTGCAGGTCGACGTCGCGGATGTTGAGGTTCGGGCCGTAGCGGACGACGCCGTCACGGCTCACGATTCCCGCAACGCCCACGCCGACCGGCAGTCCGGGACCGACCTTGGTCGCCGCCTCCATGATGCTCGCGACGAGGTCGTCGGGGACGCCGCGTGGGCTCGTGAGTCGTTCGCGCGCAAGGATCGTCCCGTCGCTGCCCACTGCGGCCACGAGCAGCTTCGTGCCCCCGATGTCGACGCCTAGCGCGATCGCCTCCACGTGCGTCCGCCTTCTTCAGGTCCTCATCTCGCCCGCCCGGGCCTCCGGCCCGCCGCCATCTCGCCCGCCCGCCCGGGCCTCCGGCCCGCCAACATCTCGCCCGCCCGCCCGGGCCTCCGACCCGCCAACATCTCGCCCGCCCGGGCCTCCGACCCGCCAACATCTCGCCCGCCCGCCCGGGCCTCCGACCCGTCCCGGCTCCGTTTCGGACCCTACTGTGTCGCGCGGGCACTGACCTCGAGGCGCCCCAGCAGACCGGGTCACTCTCGGGTGCACCGCTTCGATCGCTGATGCCGCATTCCTTGGGACTCCAGGTGCAATGTCTACCGCCGACTGGCAGTGCCGCTGCGGCAGCTCTCGAGACCTGACGAACGAGGAGGGACCGTGCCGTTACGCGCCGTGCTGTTTGATTACGGTCACACTCTCGTCGACTTCCGTCGAACCGAGGAGGCATTGCTCGACGCCTACCGACGCGTTCATGAGCTCGTCGTCGCCGCCGTCGACGAGGAGGCGGCAGGCCGAATACCCGAGGCCAGCCGTCTCGTGCGCCTCATAGCCACGGCGGTCGACGAGATCGTCGAAGCGAGTTACACAGAACGGCGGCTCGAGGAGCTTGACGTACTCGGCGTATACGAGGAGGTACTCGCCGGGTTGGGCCTCACGCTCCCGCCGGAGGTGGTCCACCGCATCGTCACCGTCGACCATGTTGCCTTCCGTTCCTGCATCATCCTGCCCACCGAGACCCGGGAGGTGCTGGGCGATCTGCGGGGTCGAGGTCTGGCCATCGGGTTCGTCTCGAATGCCCACTTCCTGCCCGAGCTGCTGCGTGAGGACCTCGAGCTCCTGGGCCTCGCCGAACTCATCCACGCGGGTACCTTCTCGTCGGAGCTCGGCACCCGCAAACCTGATCCTCGCATCTTCCACCATGTGCTCGGCGAGCTTGGCGTGGCTCCGGGCGACACCATTCATGTCGGAGACCGCGTGCGTGACGACATCGGCGGTGCAAGGGCAGCGGGCCTCGCCGGGGGTATTCTGACCCACCAGTGGCGGCAGGAGCAGCCGGACGGTCGCGAGTTGGCCCTGATCCGACGCCTCGGCGAGCTCCCTGCCCTCCTCCACAAGCTCGGTTGAAGTGCGGCGTCAGGATGCAGCCCACGATGTCACGCATCCGGAGCGCGTCCCACGACCGCCGGTGCCCGGTCGACGTCCGATTGGTCGCTCTGGCGAGGGGCAGGGAAGGATGAGCCATGAGTCGAATTGACTAAGGTGGGCTGCGCCAGGCTGGGTTGTGCTGGCCCTTATCGCAGGAGACGGACGTGACCGAACTCGCCATGGGCCACCGGCCCCCCCGCTCGCGCGCCGCCATATCCGTAGCCGTTGTGCTCGCCCTCCTGCAGCTTGCCTGGCTCGTCGTCCCCCAGTTGTCGGGCGACCGGGGTCAGAACGAAGACGTCGTGACCCACGTGGCTGCGGCGGCTCTGGTCGACCCCGAGGTCGCCGTCGCTGCTGATCCCATCCGGCAAGAGGAGACGTTGGCAGCCGCAGGCGCCGTTGTTGCCGCCGCGGACCAGCCACAGGTGGTGCCGGTTCGAACGCCCGTGAACTCCCCCGCGGACTTCGCGCGACTCTTCGCCGCTCAGACCAACGCAACCCAGGACCCCAACGACCCGGCCACGACCCGCTGGGCCGTGCTCATCGGGATCAACCAACATCAGGGGCCGACCCGCACCAACGTCGGCTCCCGTCAGGATGCGGAAGACCTCCATCGCCACCTGCTCGGCCTGGGCTGGCGCTCCGATCACATTGTCCTGCTCACCGACCTGGCCGCGACCCGACCGGCGATCGAGCAGGCCATCGCATGGCTGGCGAGCAAGACCGACGGCGCCTCCACCGCGGTCTTCCACTACAGCGGGCACACCAAACAGTGGAAGGACCGAAACGCTGACTCCGACCCGGAAGTGCCCGACGAGGGGATCTGGCCCGCCGACAACCGGCACATGGTTGACCGCGAGTTCGTCGACCGGTTCGCCGCGGTCAATGCCGGCCGACTGTGGGTCAGCTTGAGCACCTGCGAGGCGGCCGGTTTCGAGGACCTGGGCCTGCGTCGACCAGGCCGTCTCTTGACCTTCTCGGCACGGGAACCGGAGAAGTCCTATGAGGACCCCTCCGTCGCCAATTCCGTGTGGGGCTATTTCCTGTTCGAGCGGGGTCTGATCGGTCGGGCGAGCGATCCGGACCGCAACGGCGACATCACCGTACAGGAGGCCTTCGCCTACGCAGCCCCGCCGACCACCCAGCGAACGGCAAATCAGCGGCCCTACGGTCCCCAACACCCGGTCATGATCGACGACGCAGGGGCATTCTCACTGCAGATCCCGCCGAGGGTCAAACCTCCGACAGCAGGATCGGACGGCGAAGTCCCTTGCGTCGGGAACATCTGCCTTCCGCCGCTGCCGGGCGGCAGGCTCCCCGACTAGGGGCGTGTGACGCGGGCGACGAACTCCCGGATCGCGGCGCTCAACTGCTCTGCCTCGTAGTCGAGGGTCGCGACGTGGTAGGACCTCTCGAGTACGTGCTCGGCAACGTCGCTGCTGCCGAGTCGCTCGACGATCGCGGCGGCGTTGCGGGGGTCCACGGTGTGGTCCTGCGCAGAGTGGATGACCAGCGCGGGGACGGCGATGTCGCCGAGGGCGAGGCGAATCCGGGGCAGTTCGCGGGCCAAGGAATAGCCGGCGTGGGAGGGCACGAACGAGTAGGCCTTCTCGTCACCACCCTTGGCGATGTCGTTCGTCTGGACCCCGGCCTGGCTCGTCGTGACGACGGGCAGGACGAAACGGAGAACCGGTGCCAGCTTGGCAACCAGCTCCTCGCGGTCGAGCACGAGAGCGTTGATGGTGACGAGCCCGGCAACGTCGCTGGCGCGGCCAGCCCGGCAACGTCCGGCGGTGACGTCGAGCACGATCGTGCCACCCATCGAGAGACCGACGAGGACGACCTTTCGGCAGCGGGAGCGGAGCTCGTCGAAGACGTCCTCAGCCGCTCGGCGCCAGTCGGGGTAGCGGGTGCCGGCCAGGTCCCGCCAGGAGGTGCCGTGCCCGGGGAGACGCGGTACCTCAACCGCGTAACCCGCTTCGCCGAGCGCTCCGCCCAGGGGGCGCGTGGAGGTCGGGTTGCCCAGGAAGCCGTGCACCACGACAACCCCGACCTCGGCGTTGGGGCCGTGCCCCGGATATGACCAGGCCGCTGCTCCCCCCATGACCTCGTCCCGTGACAAGCAACACCTCCTGAGCTAGGGGCCGAATGCTCCTCCGTCGCCGTCTTAGGCGACCTAAGACCGCTCCTCTCGCGGCGCTCCTGCGCAGCGCCGCTCACGAGGCCCGGGCGGGCGTCATATGGGCTCTCAGCCGCTGAGCGCCAAGCGACCGGTCGCGACGAGCAGCGTGACAGCCACTCCTGCGAGCACCACGCCGACGAAGATGAGAAGGAATGCTCGGACCTTCTCGACACCGAACACGAACGCCGCCGCCGCTCCAGTCCAACCGCCGGTGCCCGGAAGGGGCACCCCGACGAACAGGACGAGTGCGAGGTCGCGGAAACGCTCATAGGCCGGACCGTGCTTCAAGCGGGTGCGGGCGAAAAGCCAGCCGAAGAAGCGCCGGAACAGCCGCGAGTGTTCCGACAGCCACCGCTGGGCGGGGTCCAGGAACCACACGAGCAGCGGGATGGGCAGCATGTTGCCGATGACAGCGGCGGCGAAGGTCTCCGCTGCCCCCAGGCCGAAGACGAGCATGCCGACAGGCACGGCAACTCGCAGCTCGACGACCGGCAGGGTAGCGAGCAGCGCCACCGTCACCGCCGGGGGCAGATCGCGAAGGACCGGGACGAGCTCGAGGATCTCCATCGAGGCGCAGGGTAGAGGCCGATGTGCCTGCGATACGACACACCCTTCGTCAACCGGCCTCGCGTTCGGCAGCACGGCCCCCGGTAACGGCCTCGAGCACACGATGGAAGCGGCGGGCGCTGGCCTCCCACGACCAGTGCTCGACAGCCCATGCCCGTGCCCGCTCCCCCATGGCGCGGCGTCTGACACCGTCGTCAAGCAGGCCCACGAGCGCCTCGGCGACCGCGTCTGCGTCGGCGCCGTCGACGACAAGGCCCGTGTCGCCGTCACGGAGGGCCTCCGGTGCGCCCCCGGACCGTCCAGCGACAACCGGGAGGCCGGCCGCCTGCGCTTCGAGGTAGGCCGTACCAAGCCCCTCGACGTCGGTGCCGCCGAAACGGGTGCGGCAGGGCATCGCGAAGATGTCGAGGGCCGCGTAGGCGGCGGGTAGCTCCTCCCATGCCACGCGTCCCGCAAGGACAACATGAGAGTCGGGCCCGAGTCGCGCAACGGTTCGACGCAACGTCGCTTCCAGCGGTCCGCTCCCCACGAGCACAAGCCAGGCGTCGGAGTGCTGCCGGCGCAGCGCCGGCCACGCTGCCAGGAGCACGTCTTGACCTTTGCGGCGCACGAGTCGGGCAACGCACCCCACGAGCGGGGCGTCGCCCGGCACGCCGTGCCGGGCCCGGAACCCCTTCCCGTCCACGCCCGGGTGGAAGACGTCCACGTCGGCCCCCGGCGGCACCCGGGCCACGAGTGGCGCCGCGACGTGGGGAACTAGGCGCACCTCCGTGTAGTCGCTGATGGTCGTGACCGCAGCGCAGCCACGGGTGGCGCGCTGAATGAGCCATCCAAGGCCGACACCGGCGAGGCCTGCTTCCAAGCCGTGGGTAAGCGCCACGACTGGCACCCCAGGGTCGCGGGCAAGCGCCATGGCGAGCTCCCCGAGTGGCCAACAGGCTCCGAGCACGACGACGTCTGGGCGGTGCTGGCGGGACACCGACCGGACGAGCCGCAGGGTGCGGGCAGTCGGCAGGACCCATTGGCTCGGGCTGCGCACCACCGGGAATGGTTGAGCTGCGTCGAAAGCGGCTGCCCCTGCCTGGTGCGGCCCGACCACGATCGAGTCGTAGGGTCGGGTGCGGATCGCCAGGTTCGCCACGAAGCGCTCGATCCCGCCTGAGCGGGGCGGCAGGTCATTGGTAAGCCACAGGAGACGCACGTCAATCTGCCGCCGAAGGCGGTCGCGGCGCTTTCTGGTCCGTGATGCGCCAGTGGCGCCGGGCCTGTTCGTCCTCACCGAGGTCGGCGCTCACGGGGAGGGCTAGGCGCTCGCGCGCCGCGAAGTCGACCGCGGCCTGAATTCGGGCCGCTGGACTGGGGTGCGTGGCGAACAGCAAGCGGGCCCACAGGGGGGGATGCGGATCAACCAGGTCGCGGATCACGAACAGCCGCTCGACGCGCACGAGCGTTGCGGGGTCGCGGGTCAGCTCGAGCCCTGCATGGTCGGCCGAGGCCTCGACGCGGCGGGAAATAGCATGAGTTGCTGGGAGGGCAGCGGCCGCGAGCACCGCCGCGAGGGCGGCCGCGACTGCGACAAGCTGCGGATCGGACGGACTTCGAGGCTCAAGTGCCTGCCGAGTCCACCCAGCCTCCATGGCCCGACGTAGGAGGAACACGGCGGGAAGCAGGCCGGTGGCGGCGGCGATCACGCCACGGGCGACGTCCCCATGCGCGTGATGCGCGAGCTCGTGAGCGACGACGGCCGCAACCCCGTTCGGGGGCAGCGCGAGGAGCGTGTCGAACAGCACCACCCGGCGGGAGGGACCGAGTCCGCTCACGTAGGCGTTCACCCGGGTTGTCCGTCGACTCGCGTCACCCACGAGGATGGGAGCGTCAGGGTAGCCGGCGCGGGCGACGACCTCCTCGACCGCGTCGCGGACCGGACCGGCCGGCAGCGGGCTTGTACGTAGCCACAGCGGCTCAAACACGATCGGGACGACAAGCGTGGTCACGGCGACTGCGGCGGTGCCAAAGGTGATGATGCGCCAGTGCCAGCTGCGCGGCCAACGTCCGACGACGAAAACGAAGCCGCCGCCGGCAAGTCCGGCTAGTAGCCAGCCGAATCCGTTCGCAACCAGCCAGTCCCGCGTCCATCCGAACGCGGTGGCGGTCCGAAACCCCCACCGTCCGTCTTGCACGTAACCGAGGACGGCATCGACGGGGAGCGTGGCAAGGCTCGTCCCGAATGCCACGGCGGCGCCGACGGCTCCCCCCCGCAGAGGCGAGCCGGTACGCGGTCCGGCAAGGCGGCGCAGGATGCGGCGTCCAGCGCGGGTGGCAAGCACGGCGAGGGGGGTTGCGGTTCCCAGTAGCAGCACCGTCGCCGCTCCGGCGAGGCGCGGCTGGCGGTAGGCGTGGATCGCAGCAAGGACTTCAGGCCCGAACTCGTTGAGGTGGGTCGACACGTTCAGCGACGGCGGAGGGAGCGGACGCCACGCCGTCGCCACCACCCCGGCACCCGCCAAGGCGGACGCCAGGACCGCGTGCGGCA
>JALYGD010000080.1 GCA_030777265.1 Actinomycetota bacterium
CTCGTCATCGAGGAGCGCCGACAGTCGCTCGTGCTCGTGGCGCTCCCCGAACCGCCATCGGATTTCCCATGCGGAACGCCAGCTAGGCATCCCGAGTCTCCCCCCCTGCATTCTCGAGGTGAGCACGCAGGAGCTTGCGGCCGCGATGGATGCGCGAGCGCACCGTTCCCAGCGGCCAGCCGGTTGCAGCCGCGATCTCCTCGTAGGACAGACCTTGGACATCGCAGAGCACGACCGCGGTACGGAAGACCGGAGGCAGACGGGTCAGGGCCGCATCGATGTCGCTGCGCAGCAGGCCCTGCTCGAGTCGTTGCTCAGGGCCCGGTGTGTCGTCCTCCGGCTGGCGCCACTCCTCCTCCGGGAGGGGTTCGAGTAGCGCGCGCTGTCGCCGCCGCATGCGGTCGAGAAAGAGGTTTTTCGTGATCCGGTACAGCCAGCCCTCGAACGTCCCGGGCTGGTATCTGTGCAGGTTGCGGTAGACACGCACGAAGACGTCTTGGCTGAGGTCTTTCGCCTCCTCAGCATCACCCGTCAAGCGATAGGCGATCGAGTAGATCTTCCCCCCGTACTTCGCTGCGACTTCGTCCCAGGCCGGTGCCACCTCCCCATCTTCCAGGACCGACTCCGGCTCGGAGCAACGGGCCTCCGATTGAACGCCCCCACCCTGCCCGTCACCCTTGACTGTTGGGTGGGGTGAGTCCGGATCGGGACGGGCCGAAGGCCCGGGTGGGTGGGCCGGACCGGGACCAGTGAGCACGACCGTGCTCTCCTCGTGACGTGACACCTCGAATGCTTCAAGGGTAGCGGTGAACACGTACGGCAACCTCCCCGGCGTGTGACGCCTCCGCCTTTCACCGGCAACGTTGCTGGTGGCGCTGCCGTTCCGCAGCGGGCATCAATGCCCGAGATCGGCTGGTAGCGTTCAGCTGACCAACAGGTAGGAGCCCCGTGGGGGCCTGGGCGCAGGGGCGGTGACGTGGCCGGTGAGGTCGATCCGCTCACGCGCACGCAGCTGGGCGAGTTGGCCCGCGAGGATACGGCGATGTCCGCGGCGCGCAGCCGGGCCGGGTTAACGCCCGATCTGCCTTCCCCTCCGGTCGGGGCGCTCCTCGCGTGGACGAGCGCGACGCTGCATGCCCGGGGGGTCGTGGAGGTTGGGACCTGCGCCGGGGTGACGGGGCTGTGGCTGCTGCGGGGAATGATTCCTCGCGGTGTCCTGACAACCATCGATCCTGACCCCCAAGCGCAGAAGCTCGCCGCTCGCGCCTACGAGGAAGCGGGGGTGACCAGCCGCATACGCGCGATCCTCGGCGATCCGCTCGAGGTCCTGCCGCGCCTGTCCGACGGCGGCTATGACCTTCTCGTGCTGCAGTCGGTGGGGCCGGATCACCCCCGTTATCTCGAACACGCGCTGCGGTTGCTACGACCTGGCGGCGTGCTCCTCGCGCGGCAGATGACCGAGGGTAACCCGAGCGACCTGCGGGCTCGACGCGAGTTCGTGCAGTTGCTCACCGAAGACGAGCGTTTCGCCGCAGCGGTGCTGCCGCTCGACACCGGCGTCGCCGTTGCGACCCTGCTGTCGCGGTAAGCGATCAAAAGAAGCGCACTTTCGCGGCGAACTCAGCCGCGGGCGCGAGGATGACGGCCAGGTAGAACATGCCGGTCGACGCCTGGATCGAACGACCCCCTTCCCAGGCCAGCCTCACGTTGAACGCCGCGATCATGGCGACAACGGCAAGCAGGCCGATCCCCATTACCACGGTCACGCTCCCCACAGACAGAAGCGGTGAGTACGTGAGCTGGCAGTCTCGTAGCTCGAATCCTGCCAGGCCCACACAGGGGACGGGATTGCGGACGGACAGCATGATCGAACCGAGTCCCGCCGCAACTGCGGCGACGTTCACCCATGCGATCCACAGCATGTACCGGTTCGAGAGTCGGCGCTCGATGAGATACCAGTGGCCAAGGACGAGACCGACCACGACCGCACCCAGGAAGAAGGCACCGAGCGCGAGTTCGAAGAAGCCCGTCGCGACACCGGCACCACCCCGCGCGAGGCCGGCACGCAGCTGCGCGAGTGGGACGAACGTCAGGATCCCGAGCAGCGTCGCAGCGATACCCGCGAGGCGTCCGACGAAGGGTGCGCGCGCGGCGATGAGGACGGGGGAAGCAAGCGCGACCACGGTCGTGGCGGTGAGGCCGCGCTCGCTCCAGGTGGCCGAGACTGGAGCCGAATCGATGACGGACGCGAGCGGCGCCCGCATCGCGGCCCAGGCTGCGAGCGCAAGGAGTCCGAGCGTTGCGCCGAGGAGGATCTCATAGCCATGACGAACCGCACCCCAAGTCGGTGCCGTCCACAACACGGCCAAGCCCCCGACTGCAGCCTCGAGCAGGACGACGGCGAGCACGGCGGCTGGGGCTTCCACGGCTCCTCGAGCGGTTTACAGGGCGCGCCAGCGGTGCGCGGCGCGCCCGCATTCTCCCATCGAAGCCCCGCGCCTGGCGCTCATGCAAGGCGAGTAGCGCTAGGCGGCGGCAACGAGGGGGGCAAACGGCCGTGGATGTAGGGGTCGAAGCCCGACTTGACACGAAGCGTGACGAAAGAAATACGAAACGAGGTATTGTGTCTGTGTGCAATCGACGCCACACTCTGCGCAGGCACCAGCAGGGGCCTGAGTCATCGTGAGGCAATAGGGGGTGGCACGTGCGGCGACTTCGAGGACGCGCCTACCCGGCCGCCGTTCTCGCCATGGGCGGGGCCGTGCTGCTGGGGGCGCAGACCGTGGCGGCACCCGGACCGGCCGACGAGCCCGAGGCCAGCTACGCAGTCTCGTCTC
>JALYGD010000081.1 GCA_030777265.1 Actinomycetota bacterium
GTGGCAACGTCGACGCCCCCGACCCCGTCGGGTGTGGGCGGGCGCACGCGGAGGGTCAGGACGTGCGGACACGGCGCTGCCAGCTCGGGCGCGTCCTCGATGACCACGACCCGGTCGTCGCCGACCTCGGCGAGCAGGCGTGCCAGCAGGGTCGTCTTGCCGACCCCTGCCCGCCCGCAGATGACAAGGTTGCGCCGGCTCGCCACGGCCGTCCTCAGCAGTGCGGCCGCTTCGACGGGCACGGTTGCGGTGCTGACGAGCTCCTCCCAGCTGGGCACGACCGGTGCCACGCGCCGCAGGGTGACGGTGGGGTGGGTGGCCAGCGGTGGAAGTAGCGCGTGCAGGCGAACCCCTCCCGGCAACACCGCGTCCGCCCAAGGATGCGCCCGATCGAGGCGCACGCCGAGCGGCCCGAGTACGCGCGCCAGGACCGAGACGATGTGGCCGTCGTCGCTGAAGCTGGCGTCGACCCGCTCGAGTTGGCCGGAGCGGTCGATCCACACCTCCCCGGGCCCGTTCACCATGACGTCGGTGACGAGGGGATCGCGCAGAAGATGCTCGAGAGGACCGAGGCCGCCGAGCTCGTCGACGAGGTCGCGGACAAGCAGGGCCCAGCGCGGCGGGGCTACCACGACCCCCTCGGCGGCGAGCGCGCGAGCCACTGCGGCCCGCAGCGTGCTGCGGTCCGCGGGAGCAGCGGTCAGCTCCGGATCGTCGAGGACGCGCGCGGCGACCGCGGCGCGCAGCCTCCGGTCCACCGAGGGGTTCACCTTCCGGCTCCCGCTAGCACAGGCTGGAGTGCCCGTAGCCACGACCCCGGCAGCCCCGCTGGCACCCGCCCGACAAAGGCGGCTTGCGCCACGCGCGCCGACCAGGGCACCGTGATGAGCCGACGTCCGCCTGCGGCTCCCACGAGCAACCGAGAGGGTGCCGGCCCGGTGTCCATGACGACGGCCGCGGCCGCAGTGGAGCGCGTCAGCGCCTCAAGGCCGGCACGGTCGCGGCGGATGACGAGAACGGCACCTGCAACCTCGACGCCGAGGTCACGAACGACGAGCGCGGCGGGTGCGGCTTCGACCGCTTCGGTGGGAACCGGCACGGGCAGGCGCAGCACCCGAAGCGTGGAGGCACCAGGCGAGGGGGCGGCCAGGTCCCAAAGGGGGACACCGTGGAGTTCTTCGACGGGGATGCTCTGACCACCAGGGCCGGGAACGGCGCCGTGGGTGAGCACGAGGGTGCGTCGCCTCCGCCAAGCCAGAAGGCCACCGAGAGCGAGTGCGACAGTGGTCGTCCCCACGCCTCCGGCTGCCCCCCCAACGCTCAACTCGAGCGTCTCGCCCGGCCTAGGGGCGGCTACTACGGCGGTGGCCACTCCGACCAGCTGATCCCGATCGGTGGGCCATCCCACCACGGCAGCTGCGCGGGCGGCGGCTGCCGCAGCTGCCCTCGGACGGTCGTCGTCGGCGACGAGCAGGACGAGGGGAAGGTCTGGGGGGGCGGCCGGAGCCCCGAGAACGTCGGCGAGAGCGAGTACGGGCGGGACGAGTCGCGATGCGGCCGCTTCGACCGCCTGCCAGCCCACCACGCTCTCGACCCACCGGGCCACCGCTGTTGCGTGCGGACCTGCAAGAGCGAGGCGGACGGGCAGCGCGTCGGTTGCAGCCAGGCCGTTAGGGGCTGGAGTCGCGGTCGTGTGACGACGTGCCGCCTCTTCGTGCTGCTCGCTGTCACCGTTCGGAACGGCCGGGCCTGCTGCCGCGGGTGAGCGCATCGGTGCTCCTGCGTCCGCCCGCCCCCACCGGCACGATAGGCAGGGAGTATCCCGACGAGCTGACCACCCTGACTGCCCCTGTGGATGGCCTCGTTCTCAGTCTCGTACCGGTCAGGCTCGTCGCGGCCGGGGACGACGCTGAAGGCGTCAGGTGTAGTCGCGGTGGTAGACGATGAGCCCACGATGGTCGACTTCGATGAACGAGGCCCGGGGGAGGTTGTTCCAACGCCGCCCGGCGGCCGTGTACGACATCGCCCACTCGACCGCCACTCGGGCTAGCGAATCATCCTCCAGGATTCGCTTCACCGTGATCTTCAGTTCCTGCTTGTTGCCCAGGAAGTCCTTGAGATACGCGGTGATGAGGAGGTTGCCGTTGTGCGGGGGGTTGTAGGGCTCGAGGTATACCGCTTCCTGGGTGTACAGCTCCTCGATGGCGTCGAAGTCGTTGCTCTCCCACGCGGACCTGAGCTGCTCCCAACGCTCCTGCGCGCGCCCCATTTCGCCTCCAGGCCAGGTGACCCGGTCCGCTGCTTCCAGGCACGTCGAAGCAGGCGTCCCTGACACGGGATTGCCACGAGAGGATAGCCCCAGCGCCCGCTCGATCAGCAACCTCCACCATGCCCCGCTGCTTCCATGCCCAATCGTCGCTGACCGGGCCGCCTCCTCCCGCATCTGCGGCCGCCCGCCCGGCCCTCCGGCCCGTTCCCAGCGGCTGCCGACGCTGCTCCACCCCTTTTCCCCAACTTCCACAACGAGTCTGGGGAAAACCGGCGACTTTCGCGCGATGCCGGGGGAACACCTGTGGGGAAGGCAGCAAAAGAGGTTCGACTTGGGGAAGACCGGGGGAATACATGGGGAAAAAGCCCACCTCTACGTTACCCGCGATGACACAGCGCGGGTCGAGCCGGACCTGTTGACATCCCATGTCGGACAGTCAAGCTGAGTGCACTGTCCGACATGGACCCGTCGTCGTTTTCGTGCTGCCCGCCGCGCCCGGCCAAACCGACCGTCGCGTGTAAGAACGCCTCAAACCGTTCGGCCAGTCTGAAGGTGAAGGACGTCCGGCCCAGGCGGTTGAATCTCACCGCCCGCACTACCCGGCTTTGGGCCGCGGCTCTGGGCAGGAGGCTGCATGGTGGATCGGACCTGGCCCCGCCAGCTCGACGATGTGGCGCAGGCGCTGTTGGCGCGGGGAGACCGGGTCCGCAGCTCACTCGATGATCTCGTCCGGATCTCGTCCGTGTCCGCGGCGGGACACGACCCGGCACCCGTGCGACGCTCGGCGGAGACGACCGCGACGTTGCTGGAACGTTCCGGCCTCGCAGCTGTCGAGTTGATCGAGGTCCACGGCGCTCACCCCTACGTCTACGGAGAGTGGCTGGGAGCGGGCGGAGAGTCGCCGAGCGTCCTGCTCTATGCCCATCACGACGTCCAGCCGGTCAGCACGCCGGAGCGCTGGACCTCTCCGCCATTCGAGCCGACGGTACGCGACGGGCGCCTCTATGGACGTGGCGCCGCGGACGACAAGGCCGGCATCCTCGTCCATGCTGCTGCTGCGGAGGCATGGCTGGAGGCCCGCGGTCTCCTCCCTGTGAACGTCAAGGTCCTCATCGAGGGCGAAGAGGAGATCGGCTCGCCGCACCTGGCAGAATTTCTCGAGGCCCATGCCGAGCGCCTGCGCGCGGACGTCATCGTGGTGACGGACGTCGTGAACTGGAAGGTCGGTGTGCCAGCCCTGACCTACAGCCTGCGGGGGCTCGCCGAGGTCTACGTGACGGTGAGCGCCCTCGAACAGCCGCTTCATTCAGGCATGTGGGGCGGGCCCGTCCCCGACGCGCTGACCGGACTGCTGAAGGCACTCGCGAGCCTCACCGACGAACGGGGACTGGCGGCCGTGCCCACCCTGTTCGATGACGTACGTGCCCCGTCGGCTCAGGAACGTGCCCACCTCGAAGCGCTCGAAGCCGATTCCGAGCTGTTGCGGGCCGAGACGGGGATGCTCGAGGGCGTCGAATGGATCGGCGACCCCAGCTTCTCGCTCCTCGAACGCATGTGGATGCAGCCCACGGTGAGCATCATCGGACTCGACGTCCCCAGCGTGCGGGATGCATCGAACCAGCTCATCGCCCGGGCCCGGGCCAAGGTGTCGATCCGGCTGGCACCCGGCCAGGATCCCCACCGGGTGGTCCAGGTCGTCTCCGACCACCTGCGGGCGCATGTCCCGTGGGGCCTCCACGTCGGGACCGAGCCGGGGGTGGCGACTGCGGCCTGGGTCACTGAACCCAGCGGTCCGGCCTTCGATGCGGCACAGCAGGCCTTGCGGGCGGCGTTCGGCACTGACCCCGTCCACCTCGGTTGTGGCGGCACGATTCCGTTCGTAGCACCGCTCAGCGAGGCCTTCGGTGGGGTTCCGTGTCTGCTCACCGGCATCGAGGATCCGGCTACGAACGCGCACGGGGAGGACGAGTCGTTGCATCTGGGAGACTTCGCTCGGGCTTGCCTCGCCGAGGCGTTTCTGTTCCACGAGTTGGCTCAGCGGTCTCGACACCTGCGCCGCGACGAACTCCTCCCGCCATGTGACGAGCGCGGATGCATGTAGCCGAAAGCACGCTCGAGCGCATGGCGATATCCTTCGCCCGGCTTGCTGTCACAGGGAGGCGTCTGGGTTCCTGGTGGGCCCCGCGGTCTTCAAAACCGTTGAGCGGGTGCTGAGCCCGCTGGCGGGTTCGATTCCCGTCCGCCTCCGCTATACCCCTCTAATACCGCGAATTCTGGTGTTTTCAGTCATCGCCCCGGCCACTCGATGACATCTCCGGATGCCTGCGAGGGGGCCGTGGGCCGCGTATGGGCCGCACGAGATCGGTGCCAGTCGGCATCGAGCCGCTCCATGAGTTCGTCGAGGTGGCCCTCGAACAGGTGGCCGTACGTGTCGAAGGTTGTGGTGATCGTGGCGTGGCCGAGATGGGCCTGGACGCTCTTGGGGCCGGCTCCGTTCGCGATGAGCAGGGCCGCGGCGGTGTGGCGGAGCTCGTGGGGCGTGAGCTGGGGCGGCAGGCCCGCAGCGTTGACTGCCCGCTTCCAGTAGTAGCGCCGGAAGTCGCTGTTGCGCACCGGAGCCCCGCCGATGG
>JALYGD010000082.1 GCA_030777265.1 Actinomycetota bacterium
CGATGTGGGGCCGGGTCGCCGCGAGGACGGCGAGGTTGTTGTCCGAGGCCCACTGGAAGAAGCCACGGAGATCGTCGCGGTACGCGTCCAAGGTGCGTCCGCTGTAGCGACCCAGGAAAGCAACAGCCGCGAGCTGCGCATCGTCGATGACGAAGTCGTCCCTGGGGGTCTCGATGGCCGTCGTTGTCGCCTTGATCGTGGTCATGGCTGTGCCTCCTTTTGATGGGAGAACCAGCCAACTCCGCCCGCTCAGCCGGCGTTGCGGATGCATGATCAGCCCAGCCTCACCATGTTCGTTCTGCAGGCCGAAACCCGTCAGCTGTCCGGGCGCCTGCTAGTGGGTTTACCGACTCCCAGCCCGTTCTTGGTCCATGATGTCCCGGCAGAGGTCGACGCACTCGTTGCAGATGCAGACCCCTGCCCGAGGCCTACCGGGCCGGGCACCGCCCCGGCAGCGGCAGCGACGACGTCGCTCACCGCCTCGTGATCCGAGCCGACACCGCCGGCGCCGTCGGTGCCTTCGTGCACGCCCTCGTAGCCCGCAACATCAAGTTCGCCGTCTTCGCCCGAGTGAACGAACGACTCGGCGTCGCCGCACCCGCCCCGCCCTATAACCGGCGAACCAGCGCAGGACGACCGCCCGATAAGCGCTTCCCTTGCCTTCTAGTCCGCGCTACTACCGCGGTTCGATGAGCTGCCGGCCGGAGGGCGCCCCCAGGAAGTCCTAGATCGCGGACCTACCCATCAGGGTGGTAGGTCGGGCGGTTCAGGCGGCAACTCGGTGCTCACCTTGTGGCGACCACTCCTCAGCCACGGCGCGAGGTCACCTCCAGGGTCTCGGCGTGCCAGATCCGTGCCAGAAGCACCGGAAAATGACGGCGAATCGCGGTCACGGGCGGTCTCGCGCCGAGCCCCGGAAAGGGCCAGTGACCTGCCGTTTTACCCCTTATCCCCAGGTCACCAAGTGGGTCCGAAATAGGCCTCGATCTGCCTGAAAAGCGCGAGGTCACCGGATCGACGCCGGTCCCGACCACTGCAAAAAACCCTGGTCAGCGGGGTGCCGCTCTGACCGGCGCTCTTCCCGAGCTCGACGATCCCGCGAGGATCCCGCGGGCGAACCCGCAGCCGATCGTTGTGCTTCCGTACCTTGCTCGGTTCACCACGCCGAGTGGTTTCCGAGGCGGCCGAGGCGGGCGCGCCAGGTGGCCGTCTTGGGCGCGTCCAGGAGCCGCTCGAGTACTTGCCGGGGAGAGGTCGCTGACGCCGGGAAAAGACGGACGCCGAGCTCGTGCCTCGATTGGGCATGATGGGTCAGAGGTGACAACGACCGCCACGCCCGACATCCGCTTCGACGTACCCCTCTACGCGTTGGCCGAGGCGGCGAGGTCCCTCGGCGTGCCATCGACGACCTTCGCCAACTGGGGCAAGGGTTACGTCCGCCGGTTCCCCTCGCGCAAGCCGGTGACAGGCGATCCGATCGTGACAGTTCTGGCTCGGCCGGGTCGGTAACCGTCAGTGCCGTTCATCGGCCTCGCCGAGGGATGATCCTGGCGGCGATCCGCCAGGCTGGCGTTCCCTTGCAACGTATCCGACCGGCGCTGACGGTCCTGACTACCGAGATCGGTTTCGACCTTGCGCTGGCGTCGCAGGCCCTGTCACCAACGGGGCGGAGCTGCTCTTCGACTACGTCGAGCACCAGCAGGGTGACGAAGCTGCTGCAGCCCGGGAGCTTGTCGTCGTCCGTAGCGGCCAGCACGTGTTCGCCTCGGTGATCGAGGATTACCTCCAGGGCATCTCCTACGGCCCCGACGGCTACGCCCGCCTGATCCGTCATCCTGCCTACCGGCGAGCGGAGGTCGTCGCCGATCCCGACCGCTCGTTCGGTCAGCTCATCTTTGCCCATGGTGGTGTCAAGGTGAGCGACGTCCTCGACCGCTTCTGGGCCGGCGATGCCATCGACGAGCTCAGCACGGAGTTCGGGGTCCCGGAGGCGGAGATCGGGGACGTGCTGCGTGCCGCATCCCGACGGGCTGCCTGACCTCTTCCTCGACAGGAGTCTCGGGCGCGTCACGTCCCCCGGCTGTTGCGGGATGAAGGGCCGCGCCTGGTAAGTCTCGCCGAGCGGTACGGCGTGCCGCAGGACGAGTCAATCTCAGACGAGCGGTGGCTGCGCGAGGCCGGAGAGCGCGGCGAGGCAGTTCTCATGAAGGATGCGCGGGTGGGGTACAACCAGCAGAGAAGGCTGCAGTCCTGCGCGACCGGGTGCGCTGTTTCTGCCTGGTCCGCCGCGACTTGACCGCGGAGGCAATGGCTGGCCGCTTCTTCCGGAACCTCGACGCCATGAGCCGCCTCTGCGAATCACCCGAGCCGTTCCGGGCCAGCTGAATCGAGTCCTACCGGGAGGAGTGGGGCCTCGAGCCCGAACGGTTGCAGGAGCGACCACTCGACGCCTGCCAGGGCAGGGAATGGGACCTGGCGGTGCGACTGCCCAAGGAGCTCACCCGCCCGCCCGCTTCGACCCTGGAACGAAGCCTCGGCTACGGCATGGAGCAGGGAATCGAGCTGGGATGGTGAAACGGCGAACCCGGCATCCAGAAGCTCGCCCGGCGAGCTTCAGATCCATGATCCGCTCGACATGCCCGGGGGCCTCAAGGGTCCGCTTACGCCGGCCTCGGCCGCCCTTGACCGCCCCTCGTCGCGTTCGGAGCGGCAGAACCACCAGCGGGCCCACGCATGGGTTCGAGCACGCACCTTGTTGGAGGTTCTCACCCTCCCGGCACCATGAGCGGTCGTCACGAAACCTCGTCCTCCGGGAGGGAGGTTCGGTTGAGAGCGTTATCGGGCGACAGACCCGCGCATCGCCGGTTACTGGGCGCCCCGAAGCCACCCCGGCCCCGTTGGCAAGCAACCACTCGCGCCGGCCGCCACCGCGTGTTCAACGAAAGAGTGGTATCGCGGTGGCTGGTGGTGGAAGTCCGCCACAGTCGCTCTTGCCCTTGGCATGATCGGCTCCGTGAACCGCCGCCTTGCCTGACCAGGCAGCAGCGTTCGGTCGCGCCCCTTCGGTCGGCACGGGACGCTCTCTTCGGGCACTCTGGCGCGGCATCGACCGACGGCCCGAGCCGAGAAACCTTGCGGCTTGGCGATGTCAGGTGAGTTGTTGGATGAGGGTGGCTCCGAGCCACCGTTGGTACTTCCCTGGAGGCCAGTTCCGGTCGACGACGAGGAGTCGGTAGACCTCCGGGGACATGAGCGCGTGGATGAGGTCGGCCGCGTCGTGTTCCGGCAGGCCATCTCGGAGTGATCCGCTGCGAGCGAGCGCGCGCGCGATTTGGCTCTGCCCCCGGCTGCGCTGCTGTTGCACCTCGTCGAGGAGCTCCGCTGCTGCGGGGTCAGAGCCGGCAGCGCTCACGAGAACACGGTAAACGTCCTGCGTCCGCTGATTAATTGCCGTCGTGACGTCAGCGAAACCGGTGAGGAGCTTGATCGGGTCTGGTTCAGCGAACAGCGAAGCCACGTTCGGGCGTTCTTGGACGGTGAGCGGCTCGTCGTCCCCGGCGATCGACGTGTCGAGAAGCGCTTTGAGGATGCCGAGCTTCGAGGCGAAGAGCCGGTAGATGGTCGCCGGGGGGACATCGCCGAGGTTGCCTATGTCCTCGATGGTCGTTGTCCCGTAACCACGTTCGAGGAACAGCGTTCGAGCTGCGGCGACAACGGCTCGCCGAGCGAGCCGCGTGCGGGCCTGCTCACGCCTCCCCTGGCTCGGCTGGCCGCGCTTGACATCGCCGGACACCGGTGTGAGAGTAACACTCTCGGTATGAGAGCAGTACTCTCACTCGATCCAACGGTAGGTGATGCCATGGGCGACACGACGACAACGAAGAAGGCTGCGAAGGCCAAGACCGGCGGCGAGGACGCTGTCCTCGCGACTATTGCTGCGATGTCAGAGTCCGATCGCGTGATCGGCCAGCGAGTCCATGCGGTCATCCGGGCCGCCGCGCCGGACCTCGCACCCAGAACCTGGTATGGGATGCCCGCCTACGCGAAGGACGGCAAGGTCGTGTGCTACTTCCGTGGCGCAGACAAGTTCAAGGAAAGCTACGTGACCCTGGGGTTCAACGACTCAGCCAAGCTCGACGACGGGAACGTGTGGCCGATCTCCTACGCGATCACGAAGCTGACCGACACCGAAGAGACCAAGATCGCGCAACTGGTGAAGAGGGCGGTGAGTTGATGCAGACGATGACTGCATCCAACTCGGTGGGCCACGCGGCCACCAACACCAAGGTCAAACCGCCGACGAGATCATCACGGCCCAAGACCGGCATCTCAATGAGGTGGTCGCCGGTGGCGACACCGCGCACGCGCCTGCCCTGAGAGCGATGAAGGGTCGCTGGAAGCGACCGATCTCAGGGATCGGCTGGTACGGCGTCGAATGGCACTTTGCCGGACTGCCTGAGGACGACGCCGCACCGAGTACCTCGGGTGGAGCGCCATGACCGCCACCACGGCAGGCGCCAGTCACCGCTGGACCGACGTCGGGAAGTGCTGGCCGACGGCGCTGGGACTCGCTCTCGGCGGCTTCGCCCCCGCCGGCGACGACCCGGCCGGGGCCGTCCTCGACGGCTACGGCGAGCTCCTCCCGTATGCGGCGCTGCTCTACCTGGTTGTCGGCAAGCTGGGACGCCGTGGCCTTACCTGGCCCGTGTTCGCCCTCGGGGCCGCCGTCATCGTCGCCCTGCGCGTCGTCGACGTCGTCAGTATCGCGGTCGTCGCCGCCGGCTTCACGATCGTCGCGCTGGCTTGGAGCGCCACCAGCGGGGAGCTACGCACGTCCCTCTTCCTCAGAGCGCAGGCGGCTGGGGTTATCGGCTTCGGAGCCCTCGCACTGGTCGGGCTAACCGTGGAGCCGGACGTCGGGCGCCACGTCGTGGCCGGCGGTTGGCTCCTGCACGGGGGCTGGGACATCGTCCATCTCCGACTCGACCGCGTCGTGTCCCGCTCGTACGCCGAGTTTTGTGGAGTGTTCGACATCCTCATCGGCGTCGGGCTGGCCTTCGTCGTGTAGCGGGAGCCGTGGGAGCGGCCGGGTGCCCGAGCTGTCTCAGGCCGACACTGTCGTCGGAGTTGCCTCCTCACTACCAGTGGTTGATGTCCGTGACTAAGGGAAGCGGCAACATGCCGGATTCAGTCACCGTCGCCGGTCACGCCACTGCTCATGTTCAAAGAGTGGCGTTCGTTGGAGCTTGCACCCTCGCCTGGACGCTCTTGACGCGATTAGTAAACGGCGGTTGACTAACTGCATGACCGACACTTCGTTGCAGGGCAAGGCCGCGCTCGTCGCGGGAGCGACGCGTGGGTGCGGCCGGGCGATCGCCGTCGAGTTGGCCCGCGCCGGCGCGTACGTCTATGCCACCGGGCGCAGCAGCCGGACGCACGGCCGCTCCGAGATCGAACGCCCCGAAACGATCGAGGAGACCGGCGAACTGATGCTCGCCGCTGGCGGTGAGGGTCGCGCGCTGCGCGTCGACCACCTCGAGCACGCCGAGGTCGAGGCGCTGGTCGAGCGGATCCGGTCAGAGCGGGGTCGGCTCGACGTGCTGGTCAACGACATCTTCGGCGGGGACCGCTACGCCCAGTGGCACAAGCGACTGTGGGAGCACGATCTCGAGGGCGGCCTGCGGATGCTTGAGATGGGGGTGCACACGCACCTCATCACCGCCCACCATGCGCTCCCGCTGATTCTCGAGGGTGGCAGTGGTCTCGTCCTCGAGATGACCGACGGTACCCACGAGTACAACCGCGCGTACCGACGGGTGGTCGGCTTGTATTACGACCTGGTCAAGGCCAACGTCGAGCGCATCATGATCGGACTCACGGCCGAGCTGGAAGACACCGCCGTCACCGCGCTGGCCGTTACGCCCGGGTGGATCCGCTCCGAAGCCATGCTAGAGCACTTCAACGTGACCGAAGAGACCTGGCGTGACGCCCTCGTCGAGACGCCCGCCTTCGCCATTTCGGAATCCCCGACCTTCGTAGCTCGCGGGGTAGCCGCGCTCGCCGGCGACACAGATGCCAGCCGCTTCGGCGGTCAGGTGCTCACGTCGTATGGGCTCGCCGTCGAATACGACCACACTGACGTCGACGGGAGCCGACCCGACTGCTGGGGGTACCTGGCCGCTGGGAGTCCCGAGCCCATTGACGACTGGCGCTGAGGTCCGTGGGCCGGCCTCGCGCCATCGAGGAACGGCGCCTCCTCTCGGCTGCGGCCGAGGTGTTGGCCAAGGTGGGACCGTCGGCCTTTACCCTGGAGCGGGCCGCCCTGCGGGCCGAGGTGTCAGCCGCCACGTACGTCAAGCGGTTCGGCTCCAAGAAGGGTCTGTTCCTGGCGCTGAACCGCGAGTGGGTGGCCGCGATCGGCCCTGGCGTCGAAGCGGCGATCCGAGGACGTACTGGGACGGATCGATTGCGTGCCGCGGCGATGTGGGGAGTGGCCGGCATGGACGTGCCCGAGCACGCCGCCAACCTGCTGGCGGCTTTGGCGCTCGATCTCGCCGACGCTGACCTCCAGGTGCTCCTCGACGAGGGTTGGACGCTGCTCCACACGAGGCTCGCCGCCGTCGCTCGCGAGGTGGCTGCGGAGGTACCGAACGCCCCTCCGGCGGAGGAGGCCGCCCGGATGATGTTCGCCTTGGTCGAGGGCAACCGGATCGCGTGGTGCGTACGCCCGACCGGATCGCTCGAAGAGCGCGTCCGAACCCAACTCGACGCGCTGCTCGCCGCCTGGCGCTGACGGCACCAAGAGCTATTCCGAGCCCGCTACTCGTCGCTGAAGCGCTGAGCGCGCAGCTCGCGGAGCTGCGCGCTGGCGGGGCAACGGGGCGACGGTGAGCCGAGGTGTCGGTGGACGATCTCCGTTGCGGGACGGAGCCGCCGCTCCAGATAACTGCCGTTCTGGCAACCTCCCAGAGATACGCGATCGGCACAACAACGCGCGCTCGATAAGACGCGCCGGTACGCGCCGTGGCGGGCGAGGCCGACAGAACCGATCGGCGGCGGCACCGCCCGAGTACGGCACCGACGCAGAGCTCGGTAACGACCGCGGTCCCAAGCTCGGGGGGTCGGCAGCCCGCTCACGCCTCGTTCGTGCGTCCCGTTTCGGGGATCCGCTCGTCGATGCGAGCGAGGTGACGAGCGGCGGCGCCAGCGATGGCGATGGTGAAGGCGGTGGCGACGATGACTGGACCGAAATCGGATCCGGCGTCCTTCAGGAGTACGACGCCCGCCACGTTCGTGGCGCTGTGCAACAGGAGGGCGACCAACAGCCGGCCTCCGGTCAGGACCCAAAACCAGGTGTAGACCACCGAGAGGGCAACCACGGAGACGAGGAAGACGGCAAGCGGCATGCGGTCCTGGCCGCCTGTGTCGATGGCGTACAGCGGCACGTGCCAACACGCCCATGCGACACCAAGGGCCAACGCCGCCCGAATGCTTCCCCACCGGCCAATGAGGCGCGGCAGGGCGAACCCGCGCCATCCCAGTTCTTCTTGGAGCGACCCGATGAGCAAACCGGCGACGAGCGCCGGGGGAATGAGCGCGACGGTGCTCGTCTCCAGGCGGAACCGGGCGTCGGCGCCGATCACCATCCGATGGAGCGCAACGGCGACGAGAGCGAGGAAGAGCGGGGCGCCGAGGGATAGGGCGTACCACCGTGGCGCCATGCGCCAGTGCAGCAGCGAGGCGAACACTCGCCGGAC
>JALYGD010000083.1 GCA_030777265.1 Actinomycetota bacterium
GGTTACTATTCAGTAGTTGCTCGTGGTCGCCAACGGCGACGACCTCGCCCTGGTCGAGGACTACGACCTGATCCGCGGCGCGGATGGTGGAGAAGCGGTGCGCGATGATCAGCAGCGCGCATTCGGCGGAGACCTGCTTGATCGCCTGAGTCAACGCCGCTTCGTTCATCGCGTCGAGCTGCGACGTTGGTTCGTCGAGCAGGAGCAGGCTCGGCCTGGTGAGCAGCGAGCGGGCGATCGCCAGCCGCTGACGCTCGCCGCCGGAGAGCATCATGCCGTGCTCGCCTACTTCCGTATCGAGCCCCAGCGGGAGTCGTGACACCAGTTCGGTGAGGTTGGCCAGCGCGAGGACCCGACGGATCTCGTCTTCGTCGACGTCCGGCGCGCTGTAGATGAGGTTGTCGCGTACCGT
Organism: Actinomycetota bacterium; assembly: GCA_030777265.1. GTDB lineage: Bacteria > Actinomycetota > Nitriliruptoria > Nitriliruptorales > JAHWKO01 > JALYGD01. Next base: position 413 of record JALYGD010000083.1, read on the forward strand.
GCCGTGCAGCAGCGGGCAGTGTTGTTCGACGAGGCCGATTCTGGCCCGGTAGTCCCTGCGGGTCATGACGGCAACGTCAGTGCCCTCGAACAGCACCTGCCCGCGGTCGGGCTCATAAAAGCGCTCCGCGAGGGCGAAGATGGTGGACTTGCCGGCACCCGAAGGCCCAATCAAGGCGACGCGGCCTTGCTGGGACACCTGAAAGGACGCACCGCGCAGAATCGCCCGGTCCGCCTCATAGCTGAACCATACGTCACGGAACTCCAGCACCGGCACACCGTTCCTAGCCTTCGGCAGCCCAGCCGCGACGGCCTGGTCCGGCCCGGGTACGGCTGGGCCAGATTGGGACGCGTCTGTTTCGCGTGGCAGCGCGAGGACCTCGTTTATGCGCTGCAAGGCGCCGGTGCCCTGCTGCATGGCGCTCACCGCTTGAAAGACGGATCCGATCGGCACCGCCAGGTAAACCATGTACAGCAGGAAGGCGACCAGTTCGCCAACCGAGCTGGTTCCGCTGGCGACGCGCAGGCCTCCAACGAGCAGTACCAGGAGGAATGAGCCGTTGACAGCCAGCTCGCTTGCCGGTCCCACCACCGAATCCAGCTTCGCCATGCGCACACTTGCCGTGTAGGCCGACCTGGCCTGGCTGCCGATGCGATCAGTCTCCCGCTGTTCGGCCTGGCTGGCGCGGACAGTACGGATGGCCGCGAGGGCACGCTCGAGATCTGAGGCCATATCGCCTGTGGACTGCTGGCTGCGCAGCGAAGCCGCGCGGATCCCGCGCAGCACCGACACGATGATCAACCCGCCCAAGGCGACAAGAGCCGCGACGATGAGGAAGAGGACCCAGTCAAGCCAGATCATCAGCGCGACGGTGCCTGCCAGGCCGATAGCCCCGGACACCGCGTCCGTAAAGCCCTCGGCGACCGCTCGACGCAACGCGGTGCTGTCGGTGCTGGTACGCGAGATGAGATCGCCGATGCGCTGCTTGTCGTAGGCCGGCATGGAAAGCCGCAACAGATGGTGGATGAGATTCAGCCGTATCCCGAGAACGATGCCTTCGCTGGTCCGTGCAAGCACATAACGGGCAACTGCCTGTACCAGGGCCTGGCCGACGAAGAGCGCGATCAAAAGAACGATGAAGCTACGCAAGATCGGCCCGGCTCCCGCCGAATCGATCACCTTTTTGACCAGCAGGGGCTGCACCAAACCCAGCGCCGAGCCTGCCAGGGTCAGCATCACAGCGGCTGTGACCCAGCTGCCGTGTTCGCGCACAATCCGCAGCACGTCGCGCAACCCGGCTCTGTTCTCGCCGGTCGCACTCTGCTCGCTAAATCTCACCTTGCCTCCTTCGACAGTAGCAAGCAGCTATCGACGGAAGACAGTCGGGGACCCCCTGCATGCTCCGTGCTCAGGGGCTTTCCCCTGGCTTCGGGCGAGTGCATGTCGGTCGAATAGGGTGGCCCACCGCATCCTTTGCGGCTGATCGCGGGGGAGCATCGTCTCTGGTCGCTGGCGCGCGCCGATTCTCGTAACACCCTACGGCTCAGGGCACCGTGAAGAAGGTGCGGAAGTAATCCGGGGGGTAGTCTTCGCCGGCTGGAACTCCCTCGGCTTCCACCCAGGCATGTGCGCCGAACGGTGGCAGCCGCCGCGCTCCCACGCACCACGTCGGCCACTGACCGCGCAGGCGGCATAGCAGGACCGTGGCCAGCGACCGGGGCAGGCACCCCTCCCGTCCAGCACACGCCAGACTCACTGCGACCACAGTTTCTCGCGCCGCCTTGGCCTGCTCCAACGTGGCTGGCCGGGCTCCGCGCCGAAGCCACCGCAGGAACGTTCGGATGCGGCGGGGAGATTGCGCGGCCAGCAGCCGGGCGGCGCCCACCACGAGCCGGGTGAGGATCCGGCGTCGCAGCGGCACTGAGTGCGGCTGGTAGAAAACAGCCTCCGGTACGCTCAATGGGACTTCTCCTGTGCGTTCGCTGTGTCTTCTGCGCTAGCGGGGGTGGGGCCTACTTTCGACCAGGCCCGCCGAGCAAAGTTCCTCGACCAGCTGGTGGACGTCTCGGCTGGCCGTGTCGAGGTCGACGGCATACTGTTCGGCAAGTTGCCGCGCTGCCTGCTCGGCTGTTCCGCCGGCCAGCAGTGTCTGGAGGACGAGGTTGCCGGTCGGGTTGAGATTCCAGTACTGGCCCCGATCCTCGTCGAGCAGCGCGGTTCCGTACTCGACCTCGGCGGTGGAAACGCCTTCGCGCAACTTGAATGTCATTGCTTTCTCCATCAGCTCGGAACGTTTGCACCTTCGAGCGTGCGGAGCCACACCTCACACGCCACGGTCTGATACAGCGCGTCGAACTCCAGGGACGGGGGTAGCGGCCGGCTGCAGACCTCGCGCAGCGCGTTCGAGTCGATCAGGCCCAGCCGGGCCATTCGCGAGTCCTCGCACAGGGCGAGCAGGTCGGCACGGTGCTCACGCAGTCCGGCCTCTACTTCGTACGAGCCCTCGTCCTTAGTGTGGCGGGTCAGGCTCTCGTCCGGCACGATGCCGCGCATCGCTTTGACAATGAGCGGCTTGTATTGCCACGGCGTGATTCGCTCCTGCGGGCGGACCGCCAGGCCGGCTTCGATGACTCGATCGTCGTAATAGGGGGCCGCGAGCGTGAGCCCGATTCGGGCGGCCATGTAAGCTATATGCCGGACCATGCGAGAAGTGGCCCGCATTGCTTCGAGTTCGACGTGCTGTCCGCGCCGTTCCGCGAGCGGTTCGACCGTACGCGCCGCGGTGAGGATCAGCTCTCTTACCGCCTCCACCGCGTCCGGCGTCGCCCACGGGGGCAGACGGGGCGGCGTTCCCCATTCGAGTGTCGGCGTCCCTGGTGGGGGCGGCGGAGCAGTGAGCTGGTCCGCTGCTCGCGCGAGCCATACGCGGTAGGGGCGTCTATCGAAGAGCTGCCGCAGGGCTTCCCGGTACAGCCATGGGCGCTGCCTGGCGAAACCGCGCATGTGCCGCAGCGTGAGCCTAGGGTGAGCAGCCAGCATCGCGTGCAGGTGCGCCGGCGAGCCAGCCAGCAACTCGTCGCCGCCGAAGCCGGTCAAGTGCATTCGCGAGCCTCGGCCCGCAGCCGTGCGCGCGAGCTCGAGCCAGCGGTTGCCATAGACGGCGGTGGCGCACGGCTCGTCCAAGCGCTCGTGCACGTCTCCCAGGCCGTCGTACACCGACGGCATCTGGTCCCCGGGGATGATGTGGTGCTCCACGTTGCCCAAGCGGGCAACGGTGCGGCGAGCCCAAGCCGCGTCTTCGGCTATTGGGTCGCGGCCGTCAGCAGTGTAGGCGACCAGCTTCGACGCGCCGGCGCTAGCCAGACAGCAGACCGAAGTCGAATCCAACCCGCCCAGGTCACAGCTGACGAGGTCCAGCCCCCGGATCCGAACGGCGACTCCGGCTGACAAGGCGTCCCGCAACGCCGGCGCACCCTCGCCCATGGGCACCACCGGCGCCGGGGGGGTCCACCACTTGACCGACCGCTGCCGCCCGTCATCGTCGAGCAGCAGGTAGTGGTCGGTCGGCAGAGCGCTCACCTCATGCCACACCGGCTCGCCGGCCAGCGGATACAGCGCGGGCGAATTGAGCAGATGGATTGCCAACCGCTGCTCGTCCACCCCCGCGTCGAGCAGGCTGGCCAACACGTCAGCCCGGTCGGCGGCCACGTTGATGTCCCCCGTCCTGGCGAAGAAAACCCGTCGGAGGCCGGTCACGGTCCCTTGGACCCGTGACTGCCCGGCGATCGAGGCGACCGCGTGAGCGCTTCCGACCAGGGACCCGGCCAAACGGTCGAGGTCCGCGACAGTGCTTATCCCGGCGGCGGCCGTGGTGAGGTCCTCAGCGGTGACCGCGTGTTGGCCGATGACCGCAACCTTCGTTTGGCCCGCTTCACCCACGGCCACTGCCTCGTAGGGCCAGCAGCCCAGCAGCCAGGGCCGGCCGGAGGGGTGGGTGATCTCCTGCGGCGCCGGGCCACGCAACGCATCGGCGGCCGGGGCTGCGGAGTCGCAGTCTGGAAGTACCGCGAACCAGGAAGGCACCTCTTCGAAATTGGCGAGATTCACCACGTTCAGCGGCCTTTCCTCGACGGCACGACGCTCCTGGCGAAGCCCGGGTAGTGGCGGGACGTGGCTACCGCCACCACCCGGGGAAGCCCCCGAAGCTGACTGGCTAGGACCGTTCAGTGACCCAGACCAGGCCAGTCACATTCGGGGGTGCGACGCGTCACAGGCTGAACCTGGCGGGAACCACCTTCTCGGGCCCTCTGGCGACGCCGAGGCCGGTCGTACTGAAGGAGCCGGCCGGTGTCAGGGTCGGACGCTCATACGTGCTCATGTCTCACCTCCCTTCGTTCTCGAAGACAAATGGCCGGACCGCCCAGCGTCTTGGGCCTGTTTTGCCTTGGTCCTCCTCGACTTGGCGGTCCACCATGCGGATGACTCCAGCTACGGATCGACAGCCCGGCTGGCTGCACTGCATGGCAAGAGCTACGTCTATGCGGAGTCTTGCAAGCTGAAAGTCGCTGTTGCCCAAGTATCGATGGTTCTCAAAGATGGCGTCGGAAGCCATAGTGACAAGGGACAGTCGTTTCGACTCCGGCCGTCCGAAGGGGATCCAGAGACCAATCGTCCCTCGTCGGATATGCCCAATTCCGTATTAGGGTTTTTGCCTCTTTCGTCCGCAAAACTAAGCCACATCTAGGGATCAAAGAGCATATGCTCACAACTGCTCTTGTCCGCTGTCCTCCGAGCCTGGCGTCACGCCGCCAGCAACCTTTCCGCTCCGACCGCCATCCTCCGGGCGCCTTCCCAAACCAGGCGTGGCAGCGATAAGACTGTCGGGAGGACGCCCCGCGCCTCACCTCGCCACCGCCGTGAGGCGATAAGCTCGTCTCCGACCTCGGAGGGCCCTGTGACTGGGGAAAACGAAGCGCCCGCCATCAGCGGGCTGCCGTCGGCGCTGGAGCGCCGGCAGGAGATCGCAGACCGCTTCGCGGGGCGGGAGGCCGTCGTGTTCATCGACTACGACGGAACCCTGACCCCGATCGTCGAGAATCCCGAGGACGCGACGCTGCCGGACAAGACTCGCGATTTGCTCGAGCGGCTGAGTGAGCCTTGTAGGGTTGTGATCATCAGCGGCCGCGACCTCGACGACGTCCGGCAGATGGTGGGCATCGAGAGCCTGGCCTACGCGGGAAGCCACGGCCTCGACATCGTTGCCAGCGACGGATCACGCCACCAGTACGGCGAGGAGTACCTGCCCGCCCTCGACGAGGCCGAGGAGCAGCTCGAGCCGCGGCTGGCTGACATTGCCGGGGCGCGTCTCGAGCGCAAGCGGTTCGCGATCGCCTGCCACTTCCGTCAATGTGACGACGAGGACGTCCCCGCGGTCGAGGAGGCCGTCGAGGAGGTCGCCGCGGAGCAGCCGCA
>JALYGD010000084.1 GCA_030777265.1 Actinomycetota bacterium
GTGCCGGAGCCGACGTCCCCGACCTGCCCCCGCGGATGTCGCTGTTCGGGCTCACTGCACTGCCAGCGAGCTACGTTGCGGTCCTCGCAGCCCTGGCCACCCATCGCGACATCCATCTGTTCCTGCTCCACCCCTCCCCCGTCCTGTGGCAGCGCGTCGCCCAGCACCCACAGCGACGGCTACCTACGCCCGTCCGCAGGGAGGACGACCCCACGCGCGAGGCACCCCGCCACCCGCTGCTCGCGTCGTGGGGGCGGGACTCCCGCGAACTGCAGCTCGTCGTCGGCTCTCCGGCAGCAGGCGCGGGCGACGAACATCGCCCTTTCCCGGGGCCCGAACCCGCCACGCTCCTGGGGCTCATCCAGGCCGGCGTGAGGGCCGACCGCCCTCCTCCCGGATTGCCCCTTGGAGGCCACCACGACGACCGTCCGCTGCTCACCGCGGAGGACCGCTCCCTGCAGGTCCACGCCTGCCACGGAAGGACGCGCCAGGTCGAGGTGCTGCGCGACGCGATCCTTCACCTGCTGGCCGAGGACCGCACACTCGAGCCGCGCGATGTCGTCGTGATGTGCCCGGACATCGAAACGTTCGCTCCCATCGTCCATGCCGTGTTCGGCGCCCCGGCCCGGCCGACGCCTGAGGCCACGGGCTTTGCCCTGGCATCCGACGACGTCAGCGGTGAGGGGGGCCGTGAGCGGCGCTCGGCAGGAGCGACGCGAGAGGAGTCGTCTTGGGTCTCCCAAGACGGCGACGGGAGTGGACATGAGCGGCGCTCGGCAGGAGCGACCCGAGAGGAGCTGTCTCGGGTCTCCCAAGACGGCGACGGGAGTGGACAGGAGACGACCGGTGGGCACGCGACCCGCCGAAACCTGCCCGACCTGCGGGTCCGACTCGCCGACCGTGCCCTTCGGCAGACCAACCCGGTGCTGCGGGTGGTGGCGGAACTGCTCACCCTCGCCGAAGGGCGCCTCACCGCCTCCGAGGTGCTCGGCTTCGCCGCAGGCGAGCCCGTCCGCCGGCGCTTCCGCTTCGGAGACGACGACCTCCAGCGACTGGAGGCATGGGTCGCCGAGGCGCGGATCCGTTGGGGGCTCGATGCCGAGCACCGGGCCGCGTTCGGCCTGCCCGGTGTCGCCGCGAACACCTGGCGGGCGGGCATCGAGCGACTGCTGGTGGGGGTCACCATGGCCGACGAGGATCAGCGGCTGGTCGCCGGCATCGCCCCTCTCGACGATGTGGAAGGCGATGCGGTCGACCTCGCCGGGCGGTTCGCCGAGTTCGTCCATCGCCTCGGCGCCTCCCTCGCCACCTTTACCGCACCCCAGCCCACCGCAGACTGGCGGGACGCCATCGCCGTTGCCGCTGACCGGCTGACCCTGACATCCGAGCGGGACCGCTGGCAGCAGGTGCAGCTGCACCGGCTGCTCGACGACGTGGTCGCCGAGGCCACCCTGGACAGCGCCTCCAGTCCGATCGAGCTGACCCTCTCGGAGGTCCGCAGCCTGCTCGAAGAGCGGCTGCGAGGCCGGCCCAGCCGCGCCAACCACCGCACCGGCGACCTCACGGTCTGCACCCTCGTGCCCATGCGCTCCGTGCCGCACCGTGTGATCTGCCTGCTCGGCCTTGACGACGCGGCTTTCCCCCGACGTACCGCTCCTGACGGCGACGACCTCATCGCCGTGACGCCCCAGGTGGGGGACCGCGACCCGAGGACGGAGGATCGCCAGTTGCTGCTCGATGCGCTGCTTGCGGCCACCGACCATCTTGTCATCACCTACAGCGGTCGCGACGAGCGCACGAACGCGCCCCACCCCCCAGCCGTCCCCATCGGGGAGCTGCTCGACGTCATCGATCGCACCGCCCGCACCGACGTCGCGGACGTCCCCGCCCGTGCCAGAGTCCTCGTGGAGCACCCCCTGCAGACCTTCGACCCGCGCAACTTCCGGGTCGGCGAGCTCATCCCCGAGCGGCCCTGGGGATTCGACGCCACTGCGCTGGCCGGCGCCGAAGCCAAGGTTCGGGGCCAGGCCGAGCCGGCACCGTTCCTGGTGACGCCGCTGCCACCCGAAAGGACGGCGACGATCGAGCTTGCCGAACTCGTCCGGTTCCTCGAGCATCCCGTGAAGGCGTTCCTCCGCCGTCGGCTCGGCATCCGTCTGCCGACCCCTTCCGAGCAGGCCACCGACAGCCTTCCCGTCGAACTCGACAGCCTCGAGCGGTTTGCGGTGGGTGAGCGGCTTCTCGCCGCCCGACTGGCTGGGACCGAGGAGGCCCGATGGCTTGCAGTTGAACGCGCCCGCGGCAGCCTGCCTCCCGGGGCTCTCGCCGATGGGCTCATCAATGACCTCACCGCCACCGTCGCCGCGCTCCTGGCAGCAGCGGTCGAGCACGCCGAACTCGACCCCGCGCACGAGAATCTCGAGGCGATCCTCCCCCTCCCGGGCGGTCGCACCCTGGTCGGGGCCGTGCCTGTCGCGGGTCCCGACCTGCTCCTGACCGTGCAGTACGCACGCGTCAGCGCCAGGCACCGGCTCGCGGCGTGGGCACGACTGCTCGCCGTCAGCGCGGCCCATCCCGGCCGCAGGCTGCTCGCAGTCACGGTGGGCCGTTCCGCTGCGAGGAAGGCAAAAGTCCGAATCGCTCGCCTCCCACAGCTCGCAGGAGACCCCCGAGCCCGGCATCAGACGGCCATCGGCCACCTCGTCCGACTCGTGGACCTCTACGAGCGTGGCATGCGCGAGCCGCTGCCGCTGTACTGCGAGACCTCCGCCGCCTACGCCGAGGCGGTCCGGGCCGGTCACGACGAGCCGCTCGCTGCGGCCGCCGAAAGCTGGGCCACCGGCCGACAGCGATGGCCCAACGAGGATCTCCACCCCGAGCACGTGCTCGTCCACGGCGGGGTGCTGGCCTTCGACGCGCTCTGCGGCCCCGTGCCACGGGAGGACGAGCAGGGCGAGGGATGGCCCCACGACGAGTCCACCCGGTTCGGCCGCTACGCCCGCCGGCTCTGGGACGCCCTGTTGGCCGTCGAGGAGATCGAGGACAGGTGATGTTCGAGGGCTTTGACCTCGCCGGTCCTCTGCCGCGCGGCATGACGGTGCTGGAAGCCAGCGCTGGCACCGGCAAGACGTGGACCATCGCCAATCTCGTCGCTCGCTACGTCGCGGACGGGCTGCGCCTGCCGGAGTTGCTGGTGGTCTCCTTCTCTCGGGCTGCCACCGCCGAGCTGCGCGACCGGGTACGCAGCCGCCTCGTCGAAGTCGCCGACCACCTCGAGCGGGTGCTGCCCAACCCCGCCGCAGCCGCCAGTCCCGAAGCCGGCACAGACGATCCGGTTCTCGCCCTCCTCGCCGACGGGGATCGCCCCCGCCTCGCCGAGCGGCGCGGACGCCTGCTCGCCGCGCTGACCGAGTTCGACGCCGCCACCATCGCCACCATCCACGGCTTCTGTCAGCACGTCCTGGGAGGGGTCGGGCTCGCCGGTGACGTCGACCACGACGCGAGCCTCCTGCAGGACCAGGCCGAACTCGTGGAAGCGGTGGTCGACGACCTCCTCGTCCGCCGCTTCCTCAGGCGCGCCGACCAGCCCGTGTCCCGCCGCGACCTCCTCGCCATCGCCCGCGCTGTCGTCGCGAATCCCGACGCCGCGATCGTGCCCGAGCACGCCGACGACCCAACCACCCGACTGCGGGTCGAACTCGCTCATTCAGTGCGAGCAGAGGTGGACCGACGCAAACGGACTGCTGCTGTCCTGTCCTACGACGACCTCCTGACCCGACTCGCGGCCACGCTGCACCACCCCCACCTGGGACCTGCCGCGTGCCGACGCTTACGCGCCCACTTCAAGGTGGCGTTGATCGACGAGTTTCAGGACACCGACCCGGTGCAGTGGGACATCGTGTCACAGCTGTTCGCGACTGGCGGGTCCACGCTCGTGCTGATCGGCGACCCCAAGCAGGCCATCTACAGCTTCCGCGGCGCCGATGTCTACGCCTACCTTGCGGCTACTGCTCGCGCCGAGGTGCAGCGCACCTTGCTCGTGAACTGGCGCTCGGACGGGCGCCTGCTGGACGCCTACAACGTGCTGTTCGACCGGGCGGTCTTCGGCGATGACCGTATCCGTTACCGCCCGATCGACGTGGCGCCCGCCCACCGCC
>JALYGD010000085.1 GCA_030777265.1 Actinomycetota bacterium
AGAACTCGATGTCGTGGGGCAGCTCGACCGGCAGGTCGCGTTCGGGTACGGGGACTTCCCCGCAGCGCTCGCAGTAGAGGATCGGGATGGGGCAGCCCCAGTAGCGCTGGCGCGAAAGCAGCCAGTCGCGCAAGCGATAGTTCACGTGGAAGCGGGCGATGCCGCGGGCTTCGAGGTCGGCGGTGATGCGCCTTTTCGTCTCCTGCCACGGCAGCCCGTCGTAGGGCCCGGAGTTGACCGTGATTCCGTCGCCCTCCCAGGCAGCGGTCATGGTCTGTGGGTCGAGCGCCTCGGTGCCGGACGGCTGGACGACGACCCGGATGGGCAGACCGCGCTCGCGCGCGAACTCGAAGTCGCGCTGATCATGAGCCGGGACCGCCATGACCGCACCCGTCCCGTACTCCATGAGCACGTAGTCAGCAGCGTAGGCCGGGATGTGCTGGTCGTTGGCCGGGTTGACCATGTCGAAGTTCAACCGGTAGCCGCGCTTCTCCCGCGTGGTGGTCGACAGCCGCTCGATCTCCGAACGGGCCGCGACCTCCTCGAGGAACGCAGCGTAACCGGGGTCGTCTTGCATCCTTACGACGACGAGCGGGTGTTCGGGGGCGAAGACGAAGTACGTCGCGCCGTAGAGGGTGTCGGGACGCGTGGTGAAGACGACCACCCGGTCGCGCATCGGGCGCGCGGCCTCGTCGCGCTCCTGGGCCACATCCTCAGGCTGGGTTGCCGTGAACGTGACCTCGGCGCCCTCAGAGCGGCCGATCCAGTTGCGTTGCATCACTCGCACGCGCTCCGGCCACGTGTTCTCGAGCTGTCCGAGGTCGTCGAGAAGCTCTTGGGCGTAGCGGGTGATGCGAAAGAACCACTGGGTAAGCGGGCGGCGGATGACGAGGGTGTCGCAGCGCTCGCAGCGCCCGTCGGCGACCTGCTCGTTCGCGAGCACCGTCTGGCAGCTCGGGCACCAGTTCACGAGCCCCTCGCCCCGAAAGGCGAGCCCGGCCTTGTAGAACTGCAGAAAGATCCATTGGGTCCAGCGGTAGTACTCCGGGTCCGAGGTGTGAACGACGCGGTCCCAGTCGAACGAGTAACCGAGGCGGACGATCGAGGCGCGCTGCTGCACGATGTTGTCGTATGTCCAGGTCTTCGGATGTGCCCCGCGTCGCTTTGCCGCGTTCTCGGCTGGCAGCCCGAACGAGTCCCACCCGATGGGGTTGAGCACCGCTTTCCCGTTCATGCGCGAGAAGCGGGCTACCGCGTCGTGGATGGAGAAGACCTCCGCATGGCCCATGTGAAGGTCGCCTGAGGGGTAGGGGAACATCGTGAGCGCGTAATAGCGCTGACCCTCGGCGTCGCTGGGGAGCGAGTATGTGCGTTCGTCGTGCCAGCGCTGGGCGATGGGCGGCTCGAGGGTGAGGGGGTCGTAGCGCTCCACGTCGTCGTCGCGCCGGGAAGGGCCGGAGGCCCGGGAGGGCGGGCCAGACTCGGAAGGGCCGGAGGCCCGGGAGGGCGGGCCAGATGCCGGTGGGGCGACGTCGGTCACGCGACCCTCCTATGACCATCGTGCGTCAGACCTGACGGTACCCGACCGCCGCCCTCACGCCGTCCTCCCCTCGCCCCTCGAAACTCGACGGATTGCAGTTACGTCGCCGCTTACACAGACGGCATACGTCGCTCAGGCAGGCGCGTTGTAGACTGCCGGTTCCACTCGGGCCCGTGGCGCAGTTGGGAGCGCGCCTCCATGGCATGGAGGAGGTCGTCGGTTCGAATCCGATCGGGTCCACTTGCGTCCAACGCTCTGTCGCCGGTACCCATACCGGCTTCGGCCACCAGCAGGGGTCTGGAACGTGACAGACCTCAACGTGAGGGTGCCGAAGAGGAAGGATAGGCGGCGCGCCCAGGTCCCTATCGCTGCGTTCCTCGCGCCCCATAGCGTGCGGCGGCGTCGTGGGGAGCAGTGACGGTATGTCACGCCTCCTAGCCCATGCCTGGCTGGTGACGAAGCGGGTGGCGCTCGACTCCGCCCAGGACCGCGTCCACGGTCTCGCCGCCGAAGGCGCCTTCTTCGCGTTGCTGTCCCTGCCGCCGTTCCTGCTGGCGGTGCTCGGCACGATCGGGTACTTCAGGGA
>JALYGD010000086.1 GCA_030777265.1 Actinomycetota bacterium
CAGGTCCCGATCCCGGAAGGTCAGGTGGACCCCCTTCGAGGGCGTCAAAAGGGATGACTGCTCCTCAGGGCCAAGCGCCCGGACGCGGTCGGCCCAGACCCCGGTTGCGTTCACGACCCAGCGGGCGTTGAGCTCGAAAGAAGCACCGCCGAGTGCATCACGGACGCTGCAGCCCACCACGGCGCCTCGGAAGCGCAGGAAGTCGACCACCTCTGCATGCGTGACGATGAGCGCACCGGCGACCCGCGCTGCCTGTGCCACCGCGAGCGTGAGCCGGGCATCGTCGGTCTGACAGTCGTAGTAGCGGTAGCCGCCGCGCCCGCTGCCCTGGGCGAGATCAGGCGACGCCTCGAGCAGAGCATCGGCGTCGAGCCGCTGGTGGCTGCGCACGTTGCGGCCTGCTGCCATGCTGTCATAGAGGGTCAGTCCAGCCTTGACCGCCAAGCGCCTCAAGGTGTCGCCCGTGGGGATCGCGAACGCGAGAGGACGGACGAGGTGGGGGGCCAGGTGGCGCAACAGGTTGCGCTCGCGTACGGCCTCGTAAACGAGACCGAACTCGCGCTGCCCGAGGTAGCGAAGCCCTCCGTGGATGAGCTTCGACGACTTCGACGAGGTCCCCGAGGCGAGGTCACCACGTTCGACGAGGGCGACGGTGAGCCCGCGTGCCGCGGCGTCGAGCGCGATCCCCACTCCGGTGATCCCTCCGCCCACGACGAGCACGTCGAGGGCAGCACCGACGGCGCGGTCGAGAGCGTCCTCCCGGTCGATCAGCCCCCGGTCTGGGGGAGCGACCAGCCCAGGCTCCAGCGGAGCGACCAGTGCACGCTCCGGGGGAGCGACCAGTTCGCCCTCCGAGGGAGCGACCAGCGGCGCGACCGGTAGGCCATCGGTCCGCGCTCCCGAGGAGCGACCGGAGCGACGTGGCGGCGGTGTCACACGCACCTTTCGAGCACCTGTGGGCAGCGTAGGGCGCAGCGGCGCCTCGCTCCGCTACTGAGTAACTGATCTCGGTCGTTGCCGATTCGCCCTTGATCAGGCCCGCCCGGCTCCGTCGCGGTCTTGCGTATCATCCGGGCCGCCCGGGCCTTCGGCCCGTCCCGGGCAACTTGTCGCGGTCTTGAGCAGACCTGTCGCGGTCTTGAGCAAGCCAAGACCGTTCCCACCCCAAGACCGCTCCCACTCCAAGACCGCTCCCACTCCAAGAGCGCTCCCACTCCAAGAGCGCTCCTGCTCAAAGACCGCTCCTGCTCCAACACCGCTCCTCCAGTCTCCCACCTTAGGATGAGACAGGTAGCGAAGGAGGGAGCGTGGCAGGCTTCGAGGCGCGACTCGAGCGGGCACGGGAGGTGCTCCGCGAGCGGGGTGTGGATGCTCTGCTGGCCGGGCCGTCGGCAGATCTGTTCTGGCTCGTCGGTTACCGGGCGCTCCCGCTCGAGCGGCTCACCCTGCTCGTTCTTCCCGCGATAGGGCCGGCAGCGCTCGTCGTTCCCGAACTCGAAGCACCCCGCGCTCGAGCCAGCGGCGCCGGCGAGCTGCTCGAGATCGTGACGTGGACGGAGCACGAGGACCCGGTCGGGCGAGTGACGCAGGCACTTGACGCCTCCGGTTGTCCTCCCGACGGCCTTTTGGCCGTGCAGGACCGGCTCTGGAGCGTCTTCCTCCTGCGTCTCCGAGCGGCGATGCCCAGCGCCCGCTGGACGGCGGGCGGGGACATCTCCCGCGACCTGAGGATCTGCAAGAACCGCCACGAGATCGAGCTGCTACGGGCCGCCGCGGCCGCCATCGACCGCGTCCACAGCCGCGTCCCAGGCTTCCTGCGTCCCGGGCGCACCGAGACCGCCGTCGCCCGCGACATCGCCGACGCTATCCTCGAGGAGCATGAGCAGGTGAACTTCACGATCGTCGCATCCGGTCCCAATGGCGCCAGCCCCCACCACGAGACGGGTCAGCGCGTTCTCGAGCCCGGCGACGCCATCGTCATCGACGTAGGTGGCACACGAGGCGGCTACTGCTCGGACATGACCCGAAACTACGTGCTCGGCTCAGTACCTGAGGGCTATCGCGAGCTCCACGAGGTGCTCGAGAAGGCACAGCAGGCTGGCGTCGAGGCCGTTCGCCCCGGGGTGCCCGCGGAGGAGATCGACGCCTGCTGCCGCGGCGTGATCTCGGACGCCGGCTACGGCGAGCGGTTCATCCACCGCACGGGGCACGGGATCGGCATCGAGGAGCACGAGGAACCCTACCTTGTCGCCGGAAACGGAGAGCTGTTGCGGCCCGGGATGGCCTTCTCACTCGAGCCTGGGATCTACCTCCCTGGACGCTACGGCGCCCGCATCGAGGACATCGTCGTCGTAACCGAACGGGGCGCCGAACGGCTAAACCACCTCTCGCGCGGTATTCACCGGGTGCCGGTCTGATGGCTGGTTCGGACACAGGTCGGGACGACGATCGGCAAGGGCGCATCCGGGTGAGCCGGTGAGGGCGCGGCGCGCGCGGATCGAGGAGATCCGCGAGCTCGCTCGGGAGTACGAGCAGGAGTCGGCGGCCCTGAGCTGCGACAAGCACCCCTCCTCGGCGCCCATGCCCGAGGGCGGCATATTCTGGGTCGCCGAAGATGCTGCTGGCGACGCCACTCTCGGCTACGCCGCCGGCAGCCTCGGCCCGGAGGGGTTGACCGTCGGCCCCGTTTACGTCCGCCCCCGGGACCGTCGTCGTGGTATTGCACAGGGGCTGCTCCAGGCCATCGAGCGCTGGGCTCACGACACCGGCATCCCGGTTGTCGAGGTGTCGGTCGCGGCAAGTGACGAGGTCGGCCGCTCCTTGCTCAAAGCTGCGGGTTACGTGCCCCGGCGCATTCTCTTCTCGCACCCTCATCGAGAGACGAGCGACGGGAGCCTCTCTGATGAGCTCGAATGGTGATCGCAAGACCCGGCGGGCGTGGCGTATTGCCGGGTGGGGGACACTGGTCGGCGGAGGCGGCCTGGCCGCGATCGCGGCTGCCGTGGGCCTCGGCGGCCGTGCCGGTCTGCGCTTCTTCCTGCTGGGAGCGCTCCTTGCTTGCGCCCTGGGGGCGCTCTACGCGGTGGCGAGCGGTGCCCTGGATGCCTTGCGCGACCGCCAGGTCGGCAGAGGGCGGATCGTCGCCGCAGTGGTGCTGGGAGCTCTCGCCATCCTGCTGCCGGCGATGGTCATCGGTTTCCCAAAATGAGGGCCGCGGTCTGGTCTCCCCGCCCCCGGACTGAGGGCCAAGGTCCGATCTGCCCGCTCAGGACCCGGCGCTGCTGATCCGTGCTCTGGAACCACGTTCGGCGAGTGTCGTGACGAGCCGCTCCCACACCCTCAGCGCCTCATCGTCGCCGTGGGCTTCGAGATCCTCCCAGCTGCCACCGCGTCGGAAGGCGGCCCGCCACACCAGCTCCCCGTCACCTCGGATGGTCCCGCGCGCAGCTT
>JALYGD010000087.1 GCA_030777265.1 Actinomycetota bacterium
GTCCGATGAAGACAACTGGGCGGTCCTCGGCGGGTATTTGCGCCGACAACCCGTAGCGGTCGTCGAGGTCGGCCGGAATGCGCAGGTTCAGGATGCCGATGAGTTTGTCGATCGCACTGGTGCTCCCCGACCCACAGAACAGAACGGTCGTGTTGTCATCGCCCCCGACGGCATCGCAGATGATCAGGCGAGCGTCCTCTCGCAGGCGCGTGGTCTGCAGTCCCGTCCCCGAGCTCTCGGTATGGGTATTGGCGTAGCGCGGCAGCACCTCGTCGCGAATGAAATCCTCGATGAAGGTGAGCGCCCGCCCCGAAGCGGTGTAGTCGGCGTAGGTGACGCGGCGTGGCCCGTATGGCCCCTCCATCACCTGGTCGTCGCCGATGACCGAGGCTTGGATCTTCTCGATCAAAGCTGAGCTGGACATCGCGTTCCTCGGCTCGTGATCCAGCGCGACACTAGATCATCGTCAAGTTGCTTGGTGGCGGCCCGGGCGCGATGAGCACGTCCAGTCGCCGAGCTGGCCCGAGGCGGCGCGCTCGATGAAGGACGTTCAAGGACGTAGGTCTCGGCAACCAAGGATGCTTGCCGACGCAGGAGGGGGTGGGCCTGACCGGTTTGACAGACATCACCATCAGGGGCGAAGCCCGGAGGGGTGGCCCCGCCCACCTTCTCACGGCGTCCTTCAGACCCGGACGGTCGAGTTGGACCGATTCTACGTGCGCGAAATCACTTACCGGCCCGGTTCTGCCTAAGCGTGGCCGACGCCGGTCGGCCTGCCTGAAGATGCACCTGGGAGGCCTCGCCCCGGGCTGATCGACGTCGCGCTTGCAGCGTCCCGCTCGACGACCTGCGCACACAGCGACGTCCGTCCAGGCCGTCTCCCTCCCGAAGGCTTCCGGCGAGGGTCGCGTGCGTGCGGGCGCTGTCGGCGATTTGGGGCGCGGTCAGCTTCGCCGATCCGGTCCTCCACGCCTCGATGGGCTGGTGGTCCTCCCCGGCATCATCTACCAGGCGGCTGACGCCGTCTTTACGGGGCGCACGGCCCTAACCCTGCTGCCCGCCGGCGAGGTTCTCGACGGCCGGTACAGGTCGAACGTGCCGGCAACATCAGCGTGGCCACAAGCCCGTCGAGTGCCAGCGGGTCGCCCCTCGGGCGGCCGTTCCTCGAGCCAGACAGCGCCCGGCCGGCCGGGCACTTCGCGTTCAAGGAAATCACGTGACCGTTCTGCGGTGGCGTAATATCATCATGAACGGCGATGCCTGTCCTCCTCCTGTGGCTGATTCTCTTTGGGATCCTGCTCTTCGCAGCCGCCAATCTCTTCTCCCGCTTCGCCCTCCGGGCGATCACCGTCGTGTTCCTGGCTGTCGGTGTGCTGGTCCTTGCCCAGGAGGGCAAGTCCGCGGCGACGGCCAGGGACAAGCCGATGCTCGAGGTCGTACTCATCGGAGCCCAAGAGGCGGGCGAGGACGTGTCCCGCCTCTTCGGCCTCGGCGACGTCCCCCTGGATGCGGCGGCGGGTGTCGTCCTGCTGCTCGTGCTCGTGTACGCCTACCGCAAGGCCGAGATCACCAATGCACGGCGCTCCCCGGGGCCGCTAGAGGTACGCTCGTTCGGGGAGAGCCCGGTGGCGGCCAAGGGCGGCGGCAGCAACACCGGCGCCCCCGACCCGGTGGCCATGGAGGCTCGCATGCGTCAGCGGCTGGCCGACGCCAACGTCCTCCCGCCCCCCTCCGTCCCCGGCGGCTCCGACCAGAAGCAGCTCGTCGAGGTGATGCAGAAGAGCCCGCTGATGGACCTGAGCGCGTTCGGCAAGGTTCTCGCCTTCGTCGCCCGCGTCGCCTTTCCCGAGGTCGGGTACCACGTGACAGCCACCCTGATCTCCGAGACCGAGACCGGCGGTTGCGGCGTGACGGTCAGCCTCAACGATTCGGTGAGCTCGTCCACCGTGGCGGTGCGGACCTTCGTCGCCCAGACCTATGAGCAGGCCGTGGACACCGCCGCCTTCTTCGTCGCCCAAAACCTGCTCCGACGCTGCAGCACGGTGCCTGACTGGCAGCAGTGGTGGGACTGCCTCGGCCTGGAGGCGTACCAGCGGGGCAGGCAGGCACTCAGGCGCCAGGACTGGGAGGAGGCGGCCAAGGCGTTCGCCGAGGCGGGCATCGCCAGCCCCAACAACGTGCACCCGCCGTTGGAGCTGGCCGCCGTGTACGAGCTCCGCGACTACCACCACGAGGCGCTGGTCTCCTACTTCACCGTCCTGAGGCGGCTCCCCCGGCTGATCGAGGGCCGGTACCGACTGGCCGTGGCCTACGCCAACGTCGAGTCGTGGGACCCTCGGATGTTCAGCGAGCCCGAGAGGCGCCAAAGCCTGAGCCGGGCGATGGAGGAGAACCTTCGATGTCGCCCGGGACACGCGCCCGACGCCAACCCTGTCACCGACTCCGTCTCCGAGGGCGGGCTTACGGGAGAGATCCTCGAGCGCTTTTACGAGCTGGCCCGGCGGGAGCTCGAGAGCCTCGAGAAGGACCTCGGCCTGCGCCGCTTCCTGCTCTGGCGCATCCGCTCCTCGCATCGCCGCCTCGTGGGCCGCGATCCCCTGCTCCTTTCGTCGCCGAGGGTCATCGGCGGCCCGCGGCGCGCCATGCTGGCCACGACGAGGACGGCCATGCTGTCGCTCAAATTGAAGCGGCACCGCCTCCAGAGCCAACGCCTACCCAGCGGGGTCGCCCCTTCCCCTAACCTCTCCGACCCCACCTCGGAGGACCAGCTCGCCCGGCGGATGGAGAGGGTGCTGAAGCAGGGGGCCGGGTGGCAGGCCTACTACAACGCCGCGTGCTTCTACTCCACCCTGATGTCCAACCCTCCTGCGGGCAACGGCCTCACCGACTGGGAGAACGCCAACGACGAGCTGGCGGCCCGGGGGGTCCAGCACCTCGACCGGGCGTTCCTCGACCCCGGAAGCGAGTTCAGCCCCCGCCCGGCGTGGATCCTCGACCCTGACCACGGCGACCACGACCTCGACAAGCTGCGGCGGCACCGTCGCTTCCAGGACTGGCGCCGGGAGATGCGCTTCGTCGAGGGGACGGTGCAGCCGGCGCCGGAGCAGCGGGAGCGCAACCTGCTCACGGACGCCTGGTACCGGCTGGCGAAGGTGGCCACCGAGTTGGCACAAGAGAACGTCTGGGTGACCCTCCAGCAGACGCTGAAGTCGGCAAGCGACGTACGACCGGTGGCCAGCGACTGGTGCCGGCGGGAGCAGCAGTTGTGGGAGAGCCTGGACCACGTGGCGCGCCGCCCCCACGACCTGGCTCGCTGGAAGACCTTCGAGGAAACGGCCCGCCGAGCCCAGCCGGTGCTGTGCGGTGTCGACCTGATGTCCCAGCCTCCGTACTCGTCGGACTGGCACGACCCGCTGATCACCGCCGCCCAGCATCGGGCGTCGTGGAAGTCCCTGGCGGAGGCAGCCGCCTCGGTCGGCTCGGTCTGGGGAGACCGGGCCAGCCGGGCCGCGGACTCGCCGGATGACCAGCTCCGCCGCCGCCTCGAACCGTGGATCGAGGACGCCTGGGGTCTCTGGGAGTGCGTTGCCCGGTGCTCACGTCGTCCGCTGAACGCAACGCTCAACGAGGAGCTGGTCCTGACGGTCAAGACGTTTACCACACCGGCGAGCGCGAGCGCCGGCCCCCCTTGTGAGTAAGAAAGGGTAAGCATTCAGGCTTGTCAGGGGCCTGAAGGTAGTCACGCCGAAGTCGTGGAATGGCTGGGGGAGCAAGCGGAGGTTCTGGTTCTGCTTGGCCCGCGCTGTGCAGGCCCGGAGGAAAGCTGGGGGCACCGTCATCGCCTTGGATGTAACGGAGAGATCTTCTGTTGGAGGTACCATGCGAAGGTCGCGCTCGGATTTGTTGTTCGTGAACTGGAAGCGGCGTCTTGCGCGCACCTTGATCGAACCGCCCCGCCACACGCGGACGATTTCTGGAAGGAGCGTTAGTAGTGGTGGACTCCCAGCGCAGCAGTACTCCTGCTCCGTGGCAAGCGCACAGATGAGCCGCAGCGAAGGTGAATCCCGGGAACCCCGTTTACGAGCACCGATGGGTGCCTCCCGAGCGAGGGAGCGCCCTGCAACCTGAGCTTCGCTCTTACCGGGCGCGAGGTAGGTGCCAAAGTCGGGCGGCCGAACGGGGCTTGTCGTTCATCGATCCCGCCGGTTCTGGATATCGACAATCCTGTCAAGAAGTTCCAACTGTCGCAGGAATTGTCTCTTTACCCGGTCTGCGAGGAGTTCGTGCGGGACCCTCCAGGAGATGTCGAACTCTTGACCTCCGGCTCGGTTAGAGCAGATCCGGATGGGGACCACGACAGCCCGTAGCCCACGTCGACCCAGCCACGAGGAGATGCCACCATGGGTGGATGCGCGGGAGTCGGCGACTCGGACCTTGGGTCGGCGGCGGGGCCGCCGTCGTCGTCGTGGCTCTCCTATTTGGCCTCGTATTCGTGTTGCAGCGACGCCACCGTGACCAGGCCCGCGACGACGC